>CAZUGW010000039.1:0-3904 GCA_964620055.1 uncultured bacterium | reverse complement strand
CGCGCGGGGGACGATCACGGTCTATGAAGCGCGCGGGCAATACCAGCTCGTGGTGCGCGAGATGCAGCAGGCGGGGGTGGGCGACCTCCACCTGCGCTTCGAACGGCTGAAGGCGAAGCTAGAGGCGGAGGGGCTGTTCGCGGAAGAACGAAAGCGGCCGCTGCCGGTCTTTCCGCAGCGGATCGCGGTGCTGACCTCTATGAGCGGGGCCGCGGTGCACGACATTCTCACCACGCTGCGGGCGCGCTGGCCCGCCGCGGACGTGGTGCTGATCCTGACGCCGGTGAGCGGCCCAGCCGCCGCGCCGGGGATCGTGCAGTCCTTGCAGCGCCTTCGCCATGTCCCGGATCTGGACGTGGCAATCTTGGCCCGCGGCGGCGGCTCGATGGAAGAGCTATCCGGGTTCAACGCCGAGGAGGTGGCGCGCGCTATCGTCGCGGCGCCGGTCCCGGTGGTGACGGGGATCGGGCACGAGACCGATTTCACCATCGCCGATTTCGTCGCCGACCGCCGCGCCCCCACTCCCACCGCCGCCGCGGCCGCGGTCACGCCCGACCGGCGGGAGCTGTTGCTGCGAGTGCAGGCCTTCCGCCGCGTCGCCGCGCAGCGGCTGGAGCGCCGCGTCAGCGCCTACCGGCGCGAGCTGTCCCTGATCCGCGCGCGGCCCTTCTTTCGCCAGCCGCACCTGCTGCTGGCGGAGCGACGGCAGCGCCTCGACGACGCGCGGGAAGAACTGCGCGACCGGGTCATGGGTCTAATCAGAGACAGCCGCGCGCGGCTCGACCGAGCGACCGACAAGCTGACCATGCTCAGCCCGGCCGGCGTGCTGGCGAGGGGATATGCGATCATGCGGCTGCCCGATGGCACGGTGGTGCGCGCGGCCCGGCAGTTGCAGATTGGGGCGGAGGCGGAAGTGTTATTGCACGAAGGATCGGCGGGGGTGCAGGTGACCCGCTTGCGTTCACTTGCGGAGGAAGATGATGCGAAGACGACGGATTAGCGCATTTCTCATCTTGCTGATGCTCGCGGCAACGGCAGTTCAGGCCAAGAGGAGGCCGGCCGCCGGCCCGCCCGCGGGCGAGGCGGAATATCGCGCGGGCTGGCTGGCTCTCATCGCGCCCTCGCTCAATCCGAAGACGGCCGGCTCTCTCGACGCCAGGGAGAGGGCGCGCAACACCGCCATCTCCCACTTCACCGAGGCCGTCACGGCGAACCCCAAGAACCCAGCCTACCAGGCCTCCCTGGCCTACGTGTGCCTGGGCGCGGGCAAGTACCAGACCGCGAAGACCGCGATTGACCTCGCCATTGACGTCGAGCGCAAGGACCCGGTGCTCTATCTGCTGCGCGGCCAGGCCGAGGCCACGCTCGCGCAGATGGACCCGGCGGCGGCGGGGAAGAGCATCGGCCCGGCCATCGCCGCCTTCGACCGCGCGGCCCAGATGGACCCGAAGAACGCGCTGCCGCTCCTCCAGGCCGCCAGCGTGGCCTATGACGTGGACCGGCTGGACCTGGCCGCGCCGCGCTTGCAGCAGGCCCTGGCGCGCCCCGAGTGCCGCCTCTACCGCCTCCCAGTCCCGACCGACCTGCAGCCCGAGAAGGGTCCGTCGCTCCAGCTCTGGGAGCAGATCCAGCTCGGTTATTGGGTGGACTTGCTGGCGCGCGGCCAGAACGTGACGAACAGCCTCCTCCGCCTCGGCGGGCAGGAGGAGAGGCTGGGCCAACTGGACAAGGCCCAGGCCTACTACCAGCAGGCCTACGAGGTGGGGTGGAAGGTCGGGCGGATCGAACCCAACGCGTTTATCAGCGTCGGCACGGCGATGGACATCCTGGATCGCGTCTACACCGCCCTCGCTCGCGTCGCTACGGAGAAGAAGGACAGCCCGGCAGCGGAGAAGTGGCAGGGCGAATTGGGCGTGCTCCAGATCGGGCGCGGGGAGCTGGAGGGCGTCGTGCCGCAGTACTTCGCGGCCCTCAAGACCAATCCTCCCGCCTCCGTGGAGGAGATGCTGCGCCGCGAGGCCGAGCAGGTCGGGCGGGTGTTCCGCGGCATCGGGCTCGGCGCCTCCGCCCCCGGGCAGCAGCCGGCCGCGCCCTCGTCGAAGTGACGAAACGGCGACCGCGGGAAAAAGGCGAATCTGGTATCATGTCGCAAGACTATTGGGGGATCGGTCATCCCTGGCCCGGCAATCATCCGGCGTGGCTGTCGCCTGGCCTGGTTGTCATCCCCGGCCTGGTTGTCATCCCGAGCGAAGCGAGGGATCAATCCGGAAATAGTGCCGTCTGCCGAAGGCGGACGGACACCTCTGAAGAATCTGGAGCAGCCGCACCCGGTTGGCGGATATGAAACAACCACCCACCGATACCCCGGATAACGCGCCCGCCGGTCGTACCTTCGAGCGCGCGCTGGCACGGCTCGAGGAGATCATCGCGCGCCTGGAGAGCTCGGACCTCCCCCTGGACGAGGCCATCACCCTGGTGCAGGAGGGGGAGGAGTTGTCGCGCTATTGCGAGCGGCAACTGCGCGAGGCGGAGGGGAAGATCATGCAACTCGTGGAACGGCTGAGCGGAGTGGAACTCGCGCCGGCCGAACTCGCCGACGACGGGGACGACGCATAGGAAGGCCGAATCACCGCATGGGATTGCTCGACACCATCAACCAACCCTCGGACGTGCGGGCGCTCACCAAACCGCAACTGACCCAGCTCGCCGAGGAGATTCGCGACTACATGATCGCCACGGTGGCGCGCACCGGCGGGCATCTCGCCGCCAGCCTGGGCGCGGTGGAACTTGCGGTGGCGATTCACCACGTCTTTGCCAGCCCCACGGATAAGATCATCTGGGATGTGGGGCACCAGGCCTACGCCCACAAGCTGCTCACCGGCCGGCGCGACCGGTTCGACACCCTGCGCCAGGCGGGCGGCCTCTCCGGGTTCCCGCGGCGCGCGGAGAGCGAACACGACGCCTTCGACACCGGACATGGCAGCACCGCCATCGCCGCCGGCCTGGGGATGGCGAAGGCGCGCGATATGGCGAAGGCCGATTATTCCGTCGTCGCGGTGGTAGGCGACGGGGCGATGTCCGGCGGCATGTCCTTCGAGGCCCTCAACTATGCCGGCCACCTCAAGACGCCGCTGATCGTGATTCTCAACGACAACGAGATGTCCATCTCCCGCAACGTCGGAGCGCTCGCCGGCTACCTCGCCACCCTGCGGCTCGATTCGCATTACCAGAAGGTCAAGTCCGACCTCGAGTCCATCGCCTCCCGCCTGCCGCTCGGGGCCAACTTCCTCGACGCGATGGAGCGCGTGAAGCATGGCGTGAAGCACCTCATTCTCCCGGGAATGCTGTTCGAGGAGCTTGGCTTCACCTACCTGGGACCGATTGACGGACACGATCTCCCCGCGCTCGCCGATACGCTGGAACAGGCGCGCAGCCTCAAGGAACCGGTGTTGATCCACGCCATCACCCTCGCGAAGTCGGCGCTGCGTTCGATGCGCTGCGGTGGGTGGGGGAGTTCCGCTGTCGTGTCCGGATGGCTGCTCGTTGGTTGGTGCAGGCGCGGGGTTTGAAAGGGCCGGTGCTGATCCACGCCATCACCCAGAAGGGCCGCGGCTACGTGCCCGCGGAGAACGACGCCGCGAAGTGGCACCGCACCGGGGCTTTCGACATCGAAACCGGCGAGCCGCTCAGCCGCGCCGACGGCACGACCTACACGGCCGTCTTCGGCGAGACCATGGTCCGCCTGGCCGAGGAGGACGACCGGGTAGTGGCGATTACCGCGGCCATGAAGGAGGGCACGGGGCTGGAGGATTTCGCCGCGCGCTTCCCCGGCCGCTGCTTCGACGTCGGGATGGCCGAGCAGACCGCGGTGACCTTCGCCGCGGGATTGGCCACGCAGGACTAC
>CAZUGW010000038.1:15161-15397 GCA_964620055.1 uncultured bacterium | reverse complement strand
GTTCCCCATTTTCGCGCTTTCCTTTCACCATGAATCACCTGTAACTTACTTGCTTCTTGTCCCAGACCCCTTGACAGGCCTGGTATCATATCTGGGGAAGGGGCCTTCGCCGTTTCCATCGGCCTTGCCTAACCCCTAGACCCTACTCTCTGACCACTCCCCGCCCCGGTCACCCAGGAGGCAGTACCATGGCTAGCTCGACCACCTCGACGGCGACTCTTCACGCGCCTGACCAG
>CAZUGW010000038.1:0-15151 GCA_964620055.1 uncultured bacterium | reverse complement strand
CCGCTGTGAGAAAAGTCTCCCTCCGAGAGACGCTGAGTCTCCGAAGTCTCCGTCAGTCCGCCCCTATCCGCAGACTCTCCTCCGCCGTTCGGAGACACGACTCCCCCTCCCCCCACCTCCATCGTCCCGCCCCCGATCCCTGCCGGCCTCTACGCCTCTCGCCTCTACGCCTCTACCCCCTCGCTTCTCACCTTTCGCCCGTCCACCGCGCGAAGACCCCAACCGTCTCCGCGTAGACACCGCGTTTGCCCCTCGCCTTTTGCCTTTTTACTTTTGCCTTTTTACTTTTTACTTTTTACTTCTCTAAAGCCTTCCCCACCGCAGCACCGACAGCGCCACCACCGCGCCCAGCCCGCCACCGACGACGATGGCGAACACGCCCAGGCCGGAATGAGACGGGCTGCGCGCCAGCACCATATAGAGCGTCCCGACGATCATCAGCGCCGAGGCCAGCACCCCGAGCGCGATCCGATTCAAGCTGCGCGCCAGCTCGGCGGTGCGGCGATCCGCCTCCCGGTCCTCCACCCTGATGCGAATGGTGCCGCGCTCCAGCAGCGACAGAATCATGTCCAGGCGGCCTGGGAGACGCGCGGCTTGCCGCGCGAGGGAGTGCAGCGCCCGCCCCGCCCGCTCCGCCAGCGCGCCCGGCTCCAGTTCGCGCTTGCGGGCCTCGCCGATCACCGGTTCGGCCACGTCGCGGAAATCGAATCCGGGGTCGAGGTCCGTGCATACACCCTCCCCCACGATCAGCGCCTTGGCCGCGAGGGACAGTTCCATCGGCACGCGGATGAGGTGCAATGACATGGCGCGAATGGTGCTGGCCAGCATCTCGCCGACGGAGAACTCGCTCCGCGGCATGATCTCGGACTTGATGATGATCCGCGCCAGGTGCTGCCGCAGGGACACCAGGTCGGTGTCCGGCCGCGGCGAGCCGAGCTCCGTAATCACGCTCAACGTCCCGTCCACATCGTGCTGGGCCACGCACTTCAACACCTCGGCCAGCAGCCGCCGCGTCTTGGGATCGAGGTAGCCGACGATGCCGAAGTCGAGCAGCGCGATCCGCCCTTCATCGCCGATCAGCACGTTGCCCTGGTGCGGGTCGCCGTGAAAGAACCCGTCCACGAAAATTTGGTGCAAGAGCAGGTGGCCCAACCGCCGCGCCAGTTCGCCCCGCTCTACCTCCGCTGGCAGCGCCTCCAGTCGGTCGGCGCGATGCCCGAACACGCGCTCCACGGTCAGCACCCGCCGGGTAGTGAGTGCCCAGATCACCTCCGGGACCCAGATGCGCAGGTCCTCTTCCCGGATATTGCGCTGAATCCGCTCCGCGCTGTGGGCCTCGCCGGTGTAGTTCAGTTCGCCCTGAAGCTGGTCGGAGAACTGCCGCACGAAACCGGGCAGATCGTACGGCCGTAGGGCTGGCACTTGCCGATCCAAGAAATAGACGGCGTCGCGGAAGACCTGCAAGTCCGCCTGCACCACCTCCGCCACGCCGGGCCGCAGCACCTTCACCGTCACCTGGCGGCCGTCCTTCAGCGTCGCGGCGTGCACCTGCCCCAGCGAGGCCGCGGACATCGGCGTTTCGTCGAAGGAGGCGTAGCACTGTTCCAGCGGCGCGCCCAGTTCGGCCTCGATTACGCCGCGCACCTGAGCGAACGGCACGGTGGGCCCTTCGTCCTGGAGGCGGCGCAGTTCTTGCATCATCTCCGGCGGCAGCAGGTCGGCGCGCGCGCTCAACACCTGACCCAGCTTGATGAAACTCGGTCCCAGTTGCGCCAGCGCGAGGCGGAGGCGCTTCGCACTGGACATCCCCTCGTACTCGCGGGCGGGTCGCCGCCGCCCGCGCGGGATGAGCCGGCCGAGATCGAGCTGATCGAACAGGCTCCCCAGGCCGTAGTCAACCACCAGCACCGAGAGGATCTGGCGAATTCGCCCCAGGTTGCGCAGCCGGAGTCCCAGGGGCATTAGTTACACTGGCGTCGGGGGCGGCGGGGGTCCCTGCGGCCGCGCGTGCAAATCCGCCTCCAGCGCGGCGAGGCGCTTCTCCAACGCCTCCACCTGGGACCGGCGGGCAAGATCGGACTTCTCGAGGAGATGCGAGACGGTCTCGGCGATCACCTCGTCCATCCGCTCTTTCTGCAGCCGGCCCTTCTCCATCATCTCGTGGAACAGTTTCTTCCCGTCCTCCTTGCTCACGGAGCCGCGCTTCACCATATCGTCCACAAGTTTCGAGGCCGCCTCTTTGGTGAGCAGGGCCGCGCCCAACCCCAGCTCCAGCATCCGGTCGAACATGTCTCGCCACGTCGTGGTCTGTTCCTCTGGCATCGCTCTCTCCTCCGTGTCGGCGTTACGTCCCGACGACGGGAATCCCGAATCCGCAGAAACCGCACTTCTGGTCCACCACCGACCTCGCGGTGACCGCGAACCCCTGCCGCGCGATCACCGTCCGGCCGCAACTCGGGCAGTCGGTGTTCTCGCCCTCGGTGGGCCACAGATTGCCGAGATAGACATAGTTCAACTTCTCCCGCGCGATCTCCCGCGCGCGGAACAACGTCTGCGCCGAGGTCGGCGGCTCGGCCAGCCGATAGTCGGGATGGTAGCGCGAGAAGTGCATCGGCATGTTCTGGTCCACGCTGGCCGCCCAATCCACCAAGGCCCGGAAGTCCTTCTCCGTGTCGTTCCAGTTCGGGATCACCAGGTTGGTGATCTCCACCTCGCAGTCGTACTGTTTCGCGATCTCCACGGTGCGCCGCGGCGGCTCGGGCTTGCCGCGGCACAGCTCGCGATAGAAACGCTCGCTCATGGACTTCACGTCCACATTCATCGCATCAATGAGTGGCATCATCTGCCGCAGCGGGGCCTCCTGCACGTAGCCGTTCGTGACGAGGACGTTCTTTAGCCCCTCGGCACGGGCCAGTTCCGCCGTCTCCAGCACGAACTCGTACCACATGAACGGCTCGTTGTAGGTGTAGGCCAGGCCGATGTTTCCCGGCTCGGCCTGGGCCATCTTCACCGCGTGCTCCGGCGTCAGTGGGCGCGTTCCGTTCACGTTCCCGGTCTGCGCGATGCTCCAGTTCTGACAGAACGAGCAGGCGAGGTTGCAGCCCACCGTGCCGAGGGAGAGGATGAGCGAACCGGGATAGAAGTGGAAGAGCGGCTTCTTCTCGATGGGGTCGAGGTTGGCGGCGGAGATACGGCCGTAGTTCAGCGTGAAGAGCGTACCGCCCACGTTCTTGCGCACCTGGCATAGCCCCACCTGCCCGTCCGCGATGCGGCACCCGTGCGGACAGAGCTGGCACAGCACGCGCCCAGTCTCGGTCTTCTCCCAGTACAGAGCTTCCTTTAGGCCAACGTCGTTCATGGAGATGCGCCCGCGTTGATTGTACTCGCGGGGAGGGGGCAGAGCAAGCCGTCAGTTCGATTGGGCAGGGGGCTTTGTGCCGGGATCGCTCACGCGCCGCGGCTCGGACTGCCCCAGCCCCAGATACGCTATCCCCCCCGCTCCGTATATCAACGCCATCGCCGCTGCGAGAATCCCGGAGTCGTTCAGCACCAGCGAGGCCGCCGCGCCGATGACGCAGCATACCGCCGCGGGGGTCATCCACGGTCGCCGGGACAGCGCATCGCCCAGCGCCGCGGGACGGATCACCACCGCCGCGACCAGAACTCCCAGCGCCGCGAGTGCCACGTCCGTCCACAACGAGGTGCGGATGAGCATCACGCTCATACCCAGCTTGCGCACGATCACGTCCAGCAGCGGAGCGACGCCCTGGGCCTTGATCTCCTGCACCAACTGGCCCACGTGCGACGCTGCCTTCCCCTTAGTCAGAAACAAGTCTGCGACCACGATGATCACGGCCAGCCCAATCACCGCGAGGGGAACCGCGATCACGTCCACCCAGGAGAATCGGTGGCGCATGAGATAGATGGCGAACACCGCGAATCCCACGGCGCAGGAGAGGGCCATCCCGAAGTTCGCGCCGAGTTGCGGCCAGCCCACGATCCCCGCGAGCGCGAGCAGGACGAAGGCCGCGAGTGCGCGCGAGGCGCGGCTGTCCCCGGCCTCTCCGCGCAGCAGGGCCGCGGCCGCCACCAACCCGCCACCGAGCAGCACGCCGCCATACTCGTTGCCGAGGCCGTAGAACCGCGCGCCGGCGGCGGCGGAGTAGCTCAACGTGGACCAGTGAAGCATCCGCGCGCCGAGAAACAAGTCCGCGACGAGCAGGACCACGACCACGCCGGCCAGCGCGCCGTCCCCCCCGCGCCAGCCCGTGCTCGCGGCGGCGAGGAAGGCGATGAGCATCGCCAGGCCGAGAGTGGCGCCGCTCATCGCGAGCGGCGGAATGGGATCGGGATAGGCCCCAACCAGCAGCGCGGCCGCCGGCGCGGCCAGGCACACCAGCAGCAGCCCGCGCACCAGCGCCCGCGACCAGCGCGGCGCGCGTTCCCCCAAGATGAACATCACCACACACAGCCACAGCACAATGGCCGCGACCGTGGCATAGGTGCGGGTCACCGGGCGGCGCGCCGCCTCCAGCGCGTCATTGCGGGCGAGGTCCTCCATCAGCGCCGCCATCGCGTCGCCCCTCCCGCGCGCCGCGGTGATAGGGCGGCCCACCGAGTCGGGCGGCGCCGGCAGCGAGAAGTAGTCCAGCACGGTGGCCGCGATGTCCGTGTTCACCACCAGCCCGGGGCGGCGCGTGGAGGGGGAGGTGAGTAGGGCCGGCTCGCCGCCGGGCAGGGCGAAGATCACCGGCGTCAGCGCCGCGAACGCTCGGTCGGGCGTGGCCGCGGGCGCGGCCGGGGTGACGAGGAGCACCGACCAGGTGTCGCGCTGCGCGCGCATCAGCAACCCCGCGAGGGTGCGGTCGGCCTGCGCGATGGCGCGGAGCATCATCCGCCGCGCTTGCTCCGGGGAGACGAGCGTCGCATACTCCTCCGCGCGGCTGGTCTCGCCCAAATCTGCGATCACGACGTCGGCCTGTTCCGCGACGCGATCAAAGGCCGCGTAGAGGCGCGCTCGGTCGGTGGTCTCGCGGTATGGCAGAGAGTCGTCGCGGCGAGTGAGGTCCGCGCCGACATCGCCGAGCGCCACCCTCCCCTGCACGTCCATTCCGAAGGCCGCGATTTCCCGGTGGGGGGATTGCTCCGTGTCGGCATTCCCGAGGCAGGCCACATGCAGGCCGGCCTGCCTCAGCGTCTCTCCCATCAGCCCCAGGCGGAGCGGATAGCTCGGCGTGAGGTTCTGCTGCAGCAGCTCGCCGAGGCCGAGATGGACGATGCGGCTGTCGCCTGCGGATGCGCCTGTATAGGCCCGAAACGCGGTCGCCGCGCGGAGGCCCTCCACACGTTCATCCGCGTTAAAGGCATAGCCCTCGAGGCTGTGCTCCCGATACCTCGGCGTCGCGGCCACGGCCCGCGACCCGGCCCCCAGGGTGAGATACGCGCCCGCCCCCTCCGCGCCGGTACGCACACACATCGCGCCGATGGCGCTCTTGCGCGCGAGTTCCCAGAACGTCGGCGCCTCCGCTCCCTCCGCGCGCAGGTCCTGCCACGTGATCTTATCCATGACCACGATCAGGAGCTTGCGCTCTGCCGCCTGCGCGGCGGAGAGCGTGAACGCGATCCACAGGGCGCAACACAGGAAGAGACGGCGCGTCATCGCCTGGGCTTACTCCCCTCCATGGCCTCGCGCATCACATCGGCATAGACCGCCTCGGTGCGCTCGATCATCAACTGGATATCGAAATGCGTCGCGGCGCGCTGCCGCCCGCGGTCTCCCATGGTCTGCGCCCGCTCCCGATCCGCGAGCAGCGCGCTCACCGCCTCCGCCAACGCCTCCGGATCGCCGGGCGGGACGAGCAGGCCCGTGTCGCCATCCGCCACCACCTCCGGCACCCCGCCCACTGCGGTCCCCACCACCGGCTTCCCCAGGGCCATCGCCTCCATCGCGGACACGGATGACCCCTCCGAGACCGACGCCACCACCAGCACGTCCAACGCCCACAGGACATCGCGCACCGAGTCCACCTGCCCCAGCAGGCGCATTCTCCCCTCCAGCTTCAGTTCCGCGATCAGCGCCTCCGCCTGCTCCCGCAGCGGCCCGTCGCCGGCCAGCACGAACTGCGCCTCCGGCTCCCGGTCGGCGATCAGCCGGGCCGCGCGGAGGAACTCCGCGATCCCTTTTTGGGGGGCCAGCCGCGCCACCATCCCGATCAACGGCACTTCGGGGTGAATGCCAATGGCGTGCCGCGCCTCGGCCATGGTGATCCGCGGTTGCGCGCGCACCTCCACGCCGTTGGGAATCACCACCACCCTATCCGCAGCCTCGGGGCGAAACTCCAGCAGGTCGCGGCGCAACGCCTCGGAGACCATGATGATCCGCGCCGCGCGGCCCAACATCATCCGCACCGCCAGACGCGCACCGGGGCCGATGCCCTCCGCCCCCTTGGCAATCGGCGGGTAGCTGTGCACGGTCGTGATCAGCCGCGCCGGACGGGCCAGCGGCACGCTCACCGCGCCGACCAGCCCCGCGTGAAAGGAGTGCGTGTGCACGAGATGGGCCTTGAAGCCCGAGATGATCGAGGAGAGGTGCCAGGCCGCGAGCATGGCGCGGGTGGGATGCGCGGCCTGCTGGAGGGCGATCCCGTACACCGGGAGCGAGCGCACCCGCGCCGCCTCCGCGATCACGCCGTCGGGGTCGCAGGCCACCGCGAGCTCATAGCCCGGAGTGTGCAGTCCCGCCAGCAGCGAGATCACGTGGCGGGCCATGCCGCCGCGGGCCCGCGACGAGACCAACAGTACCCGCGTCGCCGCGGGGCGCGGCCTGCTCTCTACCGTGGTTGCGACCGCCTCCACTCATGCCTCCACACTGCGGGGGATCGTATTCCGCAGGGGATTATACTCAGTCGGTAGCATAGCGTGCAACCCATCCGCCTGCGGCGGACGGGAGAAACAAGAAGAGCGGGCCGAGGGTCGGCCCGCCGCGTCTGCCAGGCAAAAGGAAGCCCCGCCTGTGCCGTGTGCCCAACTAGTTTTTGAACCTGCATGCGCAGGTGGGCGCCGTACTGACCTGCCTGGCGATTCCCAACCGGATGATCGGGCTTCCACTCGGCAATCAGATAGAGCTCCCATCAACTTGAAGTTGGCTCAAAACTCCAAGCGAGCAAGCACGAACACCGCAGGGCTAATTGTTACACTGTGATAATACCACAAACGGGGCGCGGCGGCAACGCGATTGCGACAAGAAAAAGGCGAGAGGCGAAGAGGCGAAAGGCGAGGAGAGGCGACATGAATCGGCGCCCGCGTCTACGGGACTTCTGGTCGGGGAGACAGGACTCGAACCTGCAACCACCGGCACCCCATACCGGTGCGCTACCAAATTGCGCCACTCCCCGACACAGTCATTATAACACGCCGCATCGCAATGTCCAGGGGGTCAAGGAAGCTGGTGGGCGATACTGGACTTGAACCAGTGACCTCTTGCATGTCAAGCAAGCGCTCTAACCAACTGAGCTAACCGCCCGCGCAAGAGGGATTATAGCAGAGGGCGATGGGGCTGTAAATGCATTCGCGGGGGCGGAGAGGAGAGAGGCGACCTCCCCGGATCGCCTCTCCCGGACTTCTCGCATCTAGACCGTACTACGCCTTCCGCGCCTGCACCTTGATGCTGAAGACCTTGCCGCGGAACTGCTCTGCCATCACCTCCGCGACGCCGCAACCGTGGTCAGAGGTGGCGGTCAGCAGATCAACCGCGTCGGTCTCGCTCAGCACCTCCACCTCCGTCAGGTCGGCCGCGCGGGCCAGGCTCAGGTACTCCTCTTGCTCGATTGCGCCCCCGATGCAGGCGGCATAGGCGGCCGCGCTCTGGCGCAGCCAGTCCGGCAACTCACCCCGCGACACCAGATCGGAGATGACCATCCGTCCCCTGGGTTTCAGCACCCGGGCGATCTCGCGGAAGACCTGCGCCTTGTCCGGCACGAGGTTGAGCACGCAGTTGCTGATCACCAGGTCAACGGTCCCGTCTTCCACCGGCAGACGCTCGATGTCTCCCAGCCGGAAGTCCACGTTCGTGTAGCCGCCCTTCTCCGCGTTGGCTCGCGCCTGAGCAACCATCTCCTCGGTCATGTCCACGCCGATGACCCGGCCCTCCGGCCCCACTCGCGCCGCGGCGAGGAACGCGTCGAATCCCGCGCCGGAACCCAAGTCCAGTACGACGTCGCCGGGTTTCACCTCGGCAAGGGCGAGCGGGTTCCCGCAGCCCAACCCGAGGTTCGCGCCCTCCGGGACGGCCTCCAGGTCCTCCGCGGCATAGCCGACCGTCCGCGCCACGGCCTCGGCCTGCGACTCGTCTCCGCGCGGCGCGGCAGAGCCGCAGCACCCGCCCCGGCCCCGCGCAATCCGCCCATACCGACTCTTTACAACCTGCTTCACGTCCATGTCGCTCTCCTTTCAGAGCATGTATTTCATAGGTGAAGTATTTGCGCAACAAGTAAGATCCGATCAACCGCTACGAGAACACCCTGGAACGAGTCTTCTCCACCGTTTTGTCGGCTAGAGAGTCACTCGTTGCGCCCATCACCGCTACAGCAGGCGCTGGGCGCCTTGAGTTCCGGCGCCTGTCCGCCCAACTTCCCGTCGGTATACGCGTCCATGTTCTCGTCGCTGGCCTTGCGTACCATGCGTGCGACGCCTACGGCAGTCCTCACCTCGGACGCGGAAGCACCCACCTTCCCGGCCTCTGCCAGGTGATAGTCCAAGCACGGCTGGCCTTTCGCGGCCACCGCTGCACCGATCGCGATCAACTCTTTCGTCTTGGTGTCCAACACGGGGTATCCTCTCTTTCCTATCCGTATCGTCTTCTGCTCACCACTCTCGCTTACGCCTCGACAGCACTGAGGCCGATACTCGACCCCCTCCCAGCCGGGTATCGCGCGCCGTCGTTACGTCCTTGTCGGCCTCCTTCCAGAGCAAGTATTTCATACATGAAATATACTCGCAAAAAAACGCCGACTCACGGCTCAACCTGCAACCGGGAGCGAATCTTCCCGATCAGCCGCCGGAGGTCGGCCCACTCGCGAGGGGAGAGCAGCGCGGCCAACTCGGGGCAACAGCGCGGCGACTCCGTGGCCTCGGCCAGCAGGTCCCTCCCCCGGGGTGTGATCCGCACCCGGCGGACGCGGGCGTCCTCCGGATCGGGGTAGCGTTCCACCCAGCCGGCCTCGACCATCCGTCCGACGATGGCGGTGACGTTGCTGCCGACGCAGCAGAGCTGCTCGCTCAGACCGTGCATGCTCAGCCCCTCCGTGTCGGCCAGCGCCGCCAGCACCTGCACCTGCACCGGCGTCAACCCGAGCGCGCTCAACCGCCGGTCGAAGCGCTTATAGAGCTCCTTACCCACCTGAATGCAGAGCTCGAGACAGGTCTGGGAGGCGTCCGGAAGGTTCTTCATGCATGAATGATATCCCCGCCCTCGCGACTTGTCAAGCGCGTTTTTTCGCCGCCGCCTCGTCTCCTCGAGGCGCGGCAGGTCACCCCCTTCCCTCCGTGGAATCGAGATAACCCATTCCACCCAGGGGGTTGAGCGTGAGTTACGGGCATTTCTCCAAGGACGGCAGAGAGTACCTCATCACCCGCGTGCCGACGCCGCGAGCGTGGGAGAACTATCTCTCGAACGACAGCTACGGGATGAAGATCGACGCGGTCGGGAGCGGGTACAGCCGTCTGCCCATCGCCCCCGGCAATCGCGTCACGCTGGCCGAGCCGGGGCAGGTGTTCTATCTGCGGGATGATGAATCGGGCAAGTTCTGGAGCCTGACCTGGCAGCCGGTCGGCGGGAAGTACGACCGCTATCAGTGCCGCCACGGGATCAACTACAGCGTCTTCGAGATGCGCAACCAGCGGATTCAGACCAGTGTGCGCGTGTTCGTCCCGTTGCAGGATCAGGTGGAGATCTGGACGGTGACGGTGCGCAACGCGGGACGAAAACCGCGGCGGCTCACGCTCTTTCCGTACACCGAGTGGCATCTCGCACCGATGATGCGACCGTGGGACGATTACCGGAACTACATTGAGTCCCAGTGGATCGCCGAGCAAGGCCTGATCGCCGCGACGCTGGCCGAGCCCACCGCGCCCGGCGTGTTCTACCACGCCTTCGCCGCGATCTCGGAGCCGCCCGCCGGCTATGACACCGAGTCGGAGGTTTTTCAGGGGCCGGGCGGTTTCGCCGCGCCCGCCGCGGTGGTGGAGGGGCGCTGCCGGAACGGCTATATGCAGGGCGACGGCCGCGGTTGCGCGGCGTTCGCGGTGGACGGGGAGTTGGCTCCCGGCGAGGAGCGGCGCGTGGTTCTGATCGTCGGGTACGGCGACGCGGCGGAGGGCGTGCGCCTGAAGTCGGCCTATTGCTCGCCGGAGGCGGCCGACGCGGAGTTTGCGAAGATGCAGGCCGCGTGGCGCGAGCTAGAGGCCCAGGTGAACGTCACCACGCCCGACCCGCGCCTCGATCGCATGACCAACCTGTGGTTGAAGGACAACGCGGTGCAGCTCACGCGCGTCATCCGCGAGAACGTCCGCGGGTATCGCGATATGCTGCAGGACGCGATGGCCGTGGCCTCCTTCGCGCCGGAGGCCGCGCGGCGCACTATCATCACCGCCTGCGCCCACCAATATCCCGACGGCCACGCGCCCCGGCAGATTGCCTACGCGGGCGGGCCGCATGACCTGCGGGTCTACAACGACAGCCCCCTCTGGCTGGTGCTGGCCCTGACCCGCTACCTCAAGGAGACCGGCGACCTGGCCTTGCTAGACGAGCAAGTGAAGTTCTTCGAGAGCGACGCGCAGGCCCCGGTATTCGAGCACGCCCGGCGCGCGGTGGATTGGCTGAACGCCCGGCGGGGCTGGCACGACCTGATTCGCGTGGACTGGGGCGACTGGTGCGATGGGCTGGACCGAGTCGGTGGGGAGGGCAAGGGGATCAGCGTGTGGCTCACCCAGGCCTTCCACTACACGCTCCTGGAGTTCGCCGACCTGTGCCAGGTGAGCGGCGACGCGACGGCCGCTCTGCACTATCGCGACCTCGCCGCGGGGCTGCGTGCGGCCCTGGAGGAGCACGCCTGGGACGGCGACTGGTACCTCTGCGCCATCTCCGACCGCGGCCGCCGCGTCGGCGCGGCGGGCGACCCGGCGATGGAGATCTACCTCAACACTCAGTCCTGGGCCGTGATCGGCGGCTGCACCACGCCGGAACGGGGGGCCTCAGCCCTCGATGCGGTGGACCGCAAGCTGGCCTTTCGCTACGGCCCGCTGCTCCTCGCCCCGCCGTACTACGAGTACGACTCCGACGTGGGCCGGATCTCCGTGCTCCGGCCGGGTTGCGCGGAGAACGGCACGGTGTACGTGCACGGCGCGGTGTTCTGTTTCCTCGCCAACCTCATGGCCCGCCGGCCGGACCGCGCGCTGGAGATACTGGAGCAGATCTGCCCGATGATGGAAGGCCAGGACCCGGCCGTCACCCTCGCCCCGCCCTACGCCTACGTGAACTCCTACGTCGGGCCCTGCTTCCCCTCGCACGAGGGCCGGACCATGACGAGTTGGTACACCTCCTCCGGCTCCTGGACGTTCTTCAGCATCACCGACTGGCTGCTCGGCGTGCGCCCGCAGTACGACGGCCTGCTCATTGACCCCGTCCTCCCGTCCTCCTGGGAACACGCTTCCCTCCGGCGGGCCTGGCGCGGGGCCGAGTATGAGATCACCATCACCAAACCCAAAGGTGTGGTCGGCGGCCGCGTCTCCGTCACCGTAGACGGGAAGCCGATAGAGGGCCAGCTCGTACCGGCCTTCGGCGACGGGAAGCGGCATCGCGTAGCTGTCAGCCTCGCGTAGCGGCCGCCACCTCGGGTGACACTCCGGGGAACCCTCCCGCGCGCCTCTGGCCTCTGGCCCCTGGCCCCTGGCCCCTGGCCTCTGGCCCCTGGCCCCTGGCCCCCGGCCCCTTCCCTATGATTAGGAAGGCCCAAATCATGGTAAGACCTATCTGGAGGCCCAGGAGAGGGTAAACCGTTTGGGCCTTCCGGTGGTAACGGCTATGGCACGCCTTGCTCGCCAAACTGGCGAACGAAGAGCGTCGGGGCTGACGGCCCGTACGCGCAGGGCAACTGCGATCCGGCTTCCCGCGCATGTTGCAGCGTTAAACCTACCGAGAGCAGAGATGTTCAAAGCTGGGGATGCAGTGGAAACCGTAGTTGCGCTGCCGGGAATCCCCGCGGGGAGCGTCGGTCGGGTCAAAGAACTCGGCCGCCCCTTCCTCGCCGTCGAGTTCGACGACGGCCGAGTCGGCTACTACTCTCCCCGCCAGTTGCACAAAGCCCCGTCGGGAAAGGGTCCGAAGGCACGCGAGAGTTGAGCCGGGTCCGCTTGCTCACGCCAGCCCGAGCGCCAGGCTGGGCCGCGTTCGTGGCTCCGTTCACCCCCACACATCTGACTACTGTCTACGCCGCGACCACGGAGAGACTCAGAAGGACGAGACGCCTACGATCGGCGGCCCGGTGGGGATGGAGCAGTAGGGGCGAGTCGCCGCTAGTGGTCTGCTTCTGACAGCAGATCTCTGGTGACGCGATCAAGCAGCTCCAGCGCGACCGGATTCTGCTGATCGGCGAGCCTCCTGAGCAGGCTATTGAACGCCTTGGAGCCTCCTTTGTGACTGCGCAGATCGGACTGGCGCGAGCGCCAGCAATGGTCCAGCAGCGATGCCATGGTCTCATTGAGGTCGCGCTGCCGCCAGAACCACTCGTCTGCTCCCGCGGCCTTCTCCTCGATCCAGGTCAGACCGTCCAGCAGGATTACCTGCGCGGCAGGTTGCTGCAGGAAACGTGCAAAGGCAATGGCCGGACGGGGCCGTGCGAGACTCAGGTCGGCCCAACGCCGGTACATGTCGCGCATCTGTACCACCAGGGGCTGGCGCTCTGTCGTCCACACGTGAAGGACGAGCGGGTCAAGCCCCATGAGGTGGCACCACATCTCGTCAAGATCCCAGGAGCGTCTCGCTGGTTCGAAGGCCCATTTTGGAGATGAGAACGCGAACTCGAGCATCGCCCGCCACTGGCGAATGAACCCCTCGCCGTCAAGTCCAGCCGCCATGCCGCTGGGGAACCATCCCCAGAAGAACTGCTTGATCCAGTAATGGGCCGGGACACCCAGGTCGAGGATCGGACGCCAGAGCCTGTCCGGGTATTCGTCAGGTCGGCATTCCGCCATGCTTCGGGCGACTCCAGAGAAGACCCAGCGATCCCAAGGATATGGTGTGCCGCTGATATCGCCGTTCTCCTTGCGCCGTTCGTCGATCATCCGAAGACTGCATGCGAGCGCTTCATCCCAGAACCTGAGCCATCCGGCACGCTCCCCTTCTGTGTACGCTTGCCCCAGCGGCGGAAGCCATGCATACGCGGCCTGGATCAGCCCGAGGTCAAGCCGCGGCCCAGTCACCCTACGTCTCTCGCCCAGCAGATCGTCGACCGGACTCGGGTCCATCTCGGGCGCCTCGCCGATGACATCGAGCCAAGATGGCAGTTCGGCTGAGAGCGAGCCGGCGATGAAACCTGTCACCTCCCTTTGGACCCAGTCGTCGAGTTCCGCCTTCCGTCCATCAGGGTCGTCGGGATACCGGAAACGGGTCTGGTCCCACCTCATGGCTGCCCACCGAAGCATGAAGTGCTGGAGCCGTCCGAAGTCCTCACCCAGCTTCTCTCTGACGTCAGCCGCGCGGGCGGAGAGGACGGCGACGGTACCATAGTGGTAGTTCATCGTCAGCCAAGCAGCGCACTCGCGCAGCACAGGTGATCGCACATCCTCGGCCCATAGCATGGGCAGGATCTCGGCGCAGAAACTGTCCCATCCCAAAGTGGACACGCTCACCTCGCTGTCGAACTCGTGGCGTGCGGGAGGGTCCTGAACCGTTCTCACTACCTGGTTTGCGCACCACTCCTCGCGCTCCGGGTATTGGCCCAGCCAGTCGCGCTGAAGCCTAAGCAGTACGGCTGCCACTCCGCAGATACCGTCCTCAACGTCGACTACCCCAGCATCGGCACTGTCCAGCGGTCCGGA
The DNA here is from genome assembly GCA_964620055.1 of uncultured bacterium. GTDB lineage: Bacteria > Armatimonadota > Hebobacteria > Hebobacterales > Hebobacteraceae > CAZUGW01. The sequence continues at coordinate 1,057 of CAZUGW010000038.1, read as the reverse complement.
CTCAAGGACCCCTTGGGCCGCAGCCCACAGCTCCTCAGCTCCATCGGCAGAAAGCGGCTGGCCTGCATCCAGTATCTGCCGGCAGCGGAAGGGCAGAAGGAACAGTCGCTGTCGCTTCTCGATCTGCTGGGAGATTGCCTCGTTCTTCTCACGGAGTTCGGCAGGCTCGTGGAATTCCCAGACCTTACCATGCTCGGCGTCCTCCCTTGACCCCCAGTTCGAGAAGTCGAAAAGAGCCACCATCTTCTCCAAATGCGCCAGCGAACCGTCGTCTGCGGCCGCGGCCTGGAGCCGGGACTGCCATTGCGCGCGAGCTTGGCTGAGGAAGTCCCTCCCCTCGACTGTGTTCAGGAACAGGTACTGCGCCAGAGCGGTGAGGTCCGTCCGCCGATGCGGAAGGCCGTGCCAATCCTGCGCGAGTCGCGAAAGGTTCTCGCCCCGTAGCAGATCCCAGCCGATCATCTGGTGGCCTTCACCTTTGATCTGGTGTTCGATGTCCCAGCGGTAGAAGTCGGCCACACCGAGTAGGGGCAGCAACTCATTCAGGAACAGGGAAGGCTCCTTCTTGCCTAGCGCGGTTAGCACCCCGATGATGGCAAGCGACTTGCTGCTGCGGAGGAGCAAGCCGATAGCGTCCCCAGCGGGCTGTTTCGCGTCCACTTGCATGTAGAGCCATTTCTCAAGGGCCATCAAGGCAGACACCACAACCGCCGGCGCTCTCCCCGCGTCGCGGTACCAGAAGTAGACAGCTCCGTCCCCGAGGTACTCACGGTTACCGTCCGGGAACTGCACCGTTTGTGAGGAGGGGTGGCCACTTCGCGCGCGCCGCGAGTCAGCCCACCTCTCGGCCGCGAAGTTCACCAATCGCAGGATGAGGTCCAGCCCTTCCGTGCTCTGGTTCTGTAGGAAGAACAGGAATGGTCCACGCACATAGAGCGGGGGGAACCACATGTGCGGGCCCGAGATCCCGAGATCCTCTTCGAGATCGAATCCGCCTTCCTGCCAATCGGGCTCTTGCGGCTCCTTGATCGTCACGGCGAGAAGCACCTCGCGCGCC
>CAZUGW010000037.1:3350-15417 GCA_964620055.1 uncultured bacterium | reverse complement strand
CTCCTCATGCGGCAGCTCGAAGTAGGGGCCGAGGCCGTTGGCGATGGGATGGTTCGGGGCCACCACCCAGAGGCGGGTGTGCTCTTTCTCGTGCTCTCGCCACATCAGGTTGCACGTCGTGCCCATGAGCTTCTGGAAGATCTTGGAGAAGTGCCCGGAGTGCAGCACGATCAGTCCCATGCCGGCGAGCACGCGCGCTTGCACGCGGCCGACGATCTCGTCCTGCACCTCGCCGTGGGCCATGTGGCCCCACCAGGTCAGCACGTCCGTCTCCGCCAGCACCGCCTCGGTCAGGCCGTGCTCCGGCTCGTCCAGCGTCGCGGTGCGCACGGTGAGGCCCTCCTGGGCCGCGAGGTGCTTCGCGATCACCGTGTGCATCCCTTCCGGATAGACCTTCTTCACGGCCTCGTGCGTCTTCTCGTGCCGCCCCTCGTTCCAGACCGTCACGCGAATCGGTTTGCCCATTACGGCCTCCTCTGCGCCAGCTTTCCGTCTCGTCCGGCGCAGGGGAGGTTAGGCGCGTTTCGCGGAACTCCTCCCCTCTCTCGCGAGGATTCCCCGCGCCTGCCCAGAACTAAGCGGCAACCTGAGAACTGTGACAGGAGCGGCCATGAAGAGCCACGCGCCCAAGGTGGAGATTCGCAAAGTCAACGGCCTCCCGCGCCTCTACGTCAACGGCGAGCCGATTCCCACCATTGCCTACCGCAACCGCATCCACCACGACTTCGCCTACATGAAGAAGTTCGCCGACTCCGGGCATCGCATCTTCTTCATGACCCACCCGCGGCACTTCAACGAGCCCGAGGCGAAGTACTGGGAGGAAGTGGACGAGAACGTCCGCCGCATTCTCGGCTTCAACGACGACGTGCTGCTCATCCTCGGCATGTACCTCGGCGTGGACGAGGAGTGGGCGAAGCAGCACCCCAATGATATCGCCCGCTCGCTCGACGGCGCGGCCACCGCGGACGGTGTGGGCGCGGTCGCCCCGGCCTATGACGAGAAGAGCCACGGCGGCCTCATCACCATGCCCTACTCGCTGTTCTCCAAGGAGTTCGAGAAGGAGGGCATGCGGCAGGTGAAGGCCCACGTGGAGTGGGCGAAGCGGCATCCCCTGGGCCATCGGATTATCGGCTTCTTCCTCGAGGCCGGCGCCGCGCAGGAATGGATCCCGTTCCCGCGCCACGATCAGATGGACTACGCGCCCGTCGTCACCACCGCGTTCCGCGAGTGGCTGAAGACGAAGTATCGGACGAACACCGCCCTCCGCGCCGCGTGGAAAGATAAGCAGGTCACCTTCGATACCGCCACCGTGCCCACGCAGCAGGAGCAGGAGGCGACGACACGCGGAGACTTCTTCGATCCCTCCCGCGGCCGGCGGGTGATTGACTTCCAGCAGTGCTACATGCAGAACATCGGCGACCGCATCCACGCGTGCTGCCAGGTCGCCAAGCGCGGCGGCGAGGGTCGGTTGGTCGGCATCTTCCACGAGCCGCCCATGGAGGTCGGCGCGCACGATCACGCCTGGCAGCAGGTGATGGAGGACCCGAACATTGACTTCTTCTGCGGCCCGCCCTGCTACGAGTCTCGCAAGGCCGGCCAGCCCATCCCGCTGCACCATCTGCTCGATTCCCTGCGGTTGCTCAACAAGCTCCACTTCCTCGAAGAGGACACCCGGCCGCACACCATGGTGAAACTCGTCGGCCATGCCATCCACTGCGCCACCAAGGACGAGTCCCGCCAGACCATCTCTCGCTCCATGCTGCACAGCTTCGCCAAGGGCACGTTGGCGTGGTACTGGGACTTCCAGTACCGCTGGTTCACCGAGCCGTGGTTCTTCCCGTTCTTCCAGCAGCTCCAGGACATCGGCGCCGCGGTGCAGGCCGCGAAGCCGAGGTCGGTCAGCGAAATCGCGGTGTTCATTGACGAGGGGTCAATCCCGTACTCCCGCGGCGACAACTCCCTGCTAACCAATCTCGGGCACCGGCTGATGATCCACGAGATCAATCGCCTCGGCTGTCCGCATGACGTCTATCTCTTCGATCACATTCGGCGCAACGATCTGCCGGACTACAAGCTCTACCTCTTCCTCAACACCTTCCGCGTCACCGACGCCCAGCGCCGCGCGGTGAAGCGCCTGCGTCGCGATGGGCACGTGCTCTTTTTCCATCACGCCGCGGGGTTCATCAATGATGACGCGAAAACGGCCGCCTCCGTGGACAACATGGCCGACCTCATCGGGATGGACTTCAAGGAGTTCGACGTCTCGCTGCCGACCACGGTGATCATCTCGGACCGCGATCATCCGTTGGTGAATCTGCTCCCGGTCGGCCACGGCTTCGGCCAGTTCCCGCGCCTGCTGCGGCGCTCGCTCTTTGGCGGCTCAGACGCGGACCCGATCTTCCCGCGCATTCTCCCGGTCTCGCCGGTGTTCTCGGTGGACGATCCGGAGGCGCTCTCGCTCGGCTACTACCCCTTCGCCGAACTGCCCGCGCCCGTCGCCACCAGTCGCCCGCCGCAGGCGGGCCCGAAGCGCCACGACGATGATCGTTACGTGGGCTTCGCCGCGAGACACGGCAAGGACTGGACCAGCGTTTATGCCGGCGTGGTGGCCTGGTCTTCCGAACTCATGCGCGGCCTGGCGAAATACGCCGGCGCGCACATCTACCTCGACACCGATGACACCTTCTACGCCAACGACCGCCTGCTCGTACTGCACACCAACTGGCGGCCGGGCGCCACGCGCACCATCTCCCTCCCCAAGCGCACCAATGTCTACGACCTGCTGAATGGGGGGACGCTGGTGGCGAAAGCCGCGCGGGAGTTCACCGTGGCGGTGAAGCCGAAGACGACGTACGCGTTCTTCCTGGGGAGCGCGCCGCCGAGGCTGTAGCGCCCCGCGGGCGTCCGGAATGGTCACTGCGCATAGGAGATCTCGAATGGAAGACGCGGCCCGCGCCTGGAACGCAATCGGAGAGAACTGGGCCGCCATGCAAGGTGAGCATGGCGATGGCAATCAGCAGTACATCATCAACCCCGCGCTCTTCTCCCTGCTCGGGGAGGTGGCCGGCCGGCGCGTGCTGGACGCGGCGTGTGGCGGAGGGCACATCGCCCGCGAACTGACCCGCCGGGGGGCGACTGTCACCGGCGTTGATATCTCAGCGGCGATGGTTGGCGCGGCGGAACGCGCCTCCGCCGACCTCGCCGTAGACTTCCGCGTGGCCGACATCTCGGCGATGCCGGAACTCGCGGACAGCAGCTTCGATCTGGCCGTCTGCAGTATGGCGCTGATGAATGTGGTTGACATCGCCAACGCGTTCCGAGAACTCGCGCGGGTGCTGAGGCCGGGCGGACATCTGGTCTTCTCGCTGCCACACCCCTGTTACCCGCGCCGGCCTGGCAGTCATGGGGTAGCGGGAGAAGACGAGGATGACTGGCTGGAGTACTCCCGAGTCGGCAGCTACCTAGATGAGGGTGAGTACCCGATGTCATTGCCGAGCGCGGACGGTGACTTCCACCCCGTCCCCACCTTCCATCGCACGCTGACCACTCTCACTACGCTGCTGGTGGATTCGGGCTTCGTCATTGACGGACTGATCGAGCCGATGCCGCCGGACACGCCGGAGGCGAAGCAGGAACTCGGCCTCGGGTGGTGGGACGCCACCCGCCGCATCGCCTACTACCTGGTCATGCGGGCGCGGCGCGTCTGAGCCGCGCGGGGGCGGGCCCGCGGGCGACGTATCTCCTCTGACCTGCTATAATGCACCCGACGGCCTTCGCGGGCCGTCGTCTCCGTTCCTATCCTTTTCATCTGTGTTCATCTGTGGCTAAGACTCCCCTACAACCTGCTCTCGTCGCCTCCCTCCGCCCCGGCGGCAAGGCCGCCCTGATCGGCCTCGCGCCGGGAGATCGCGTGCTGCGTGTCAACGGCAAGGCGCCGCGGGATTACATCGCGTATCGCTATCTGATCGCGGAGGAGAGCGTCTCGCTCACCTGGGAGGACGCGCGGGGCAAGCAGCGCCGGGCGCGAGTCGAGAAGTCGGTGGACGAGGACCTGGGGATCACGTTCACCGCGGATGTGTTCGATGGCGTGCGCGTGTGCGGCAATCGGTGCGCATTCTGCTTCGTGTCGCAACTGCCGCGGGGGATGCGGCCCGCGCTGTACATCAGAGATGACGACTACCGGCTCTCGTTCCTGCACGGCAACTTCGTCACGCTCACCAACCTAACCCCGGCCGACCGGCGGCGGATCGCGGAGTACCACCTCTCTCCGCTGTACGTCTCCGTGCAGGCGACGGAGCCGGAGGTGAGAACGCGGCTCTTCGGCGGGCCGACGCCGGACCCCCTGGCGGAGATGCGGCGGCTGATACTCAAGGGCATCGAGTTTCACACGCAGATCGTGATCTGCCCGGGGATCAACGACGGAGAGCAGCTCGCGCGCAGCGTGCGCGACCTCGCCGCGCTGCATCCTGGGGTGCGGTCCATCGGCATCGTGCCCGTGGGTCTGACTAGCCACCGCGGGCGGCTGGCGCAGATACCGCCCGTCACGTCTGGTATGGCGCGGGAGATCGTCGCGCAGGTCGAGACCTGGCAGCGCGAGTATCGGAAAAAGCTAGGAGCTCGCTTGATCTTCGCGTCGGATGAGATGTATCTGCGCGCGGGGTTGCCGGTTCCCGCGCGGGCGCGGTACGAGGACTTCCCGCAGGTCGGCAACGGCATCGGCGGAGTGCGGCTATTCCTCGATGATCTCGCGAAGCTGAAGCCGGTGGACCTGGCGCGGCCGACCCGCGTCACCCTCGTGACCGGGGAAATGGCCGCGCCGTTCGTGCGCGCATGGGCGGAGAAGCTGGAGATGGGGCAGAATGTAAGAGCAGAGGTGTGCGTCGTCCCCAACCACTTCTTCGGGGAGACGGTGACGACCGCGGGGCTGCTCACGGGGCGCGATGTGCTGGCGGCGCTGCGCGAGTGCGCGGTCGGTGATGTCGTAATCCTTCCTGCGACGGCGATCCGGGAGGGCGAGGGATTTCTGGACGGGATGAGGGTGGAGGAGTTGGAGCGCGAGATCGGCGCGCGAGTGTTCGTTGCGCACATGCCGCGCGAGGTGACGGAGATACTTAAACGCAAAGACGCAAAGGACGCAAAGTGAACGCAAAGGAAGATCATCTCTTTTCCCCTTTGCGCATCTTTGCGCTCTTCGCGCCTTTGCGTTGAAATGAGATAGGACGGAATGACCAGGAAACTTGATCGAGGAGTCGTTGCTATCGTCGGCCGACCCAACGTGGGCAAGTCCACGCTCTTCAACCGCATCGCCGGGCGGCGCATTGCCATCGAGGAGCCGACCCCGGGGATAACGCGCGACCGCATCTACGCGGACTGCGAGTGGATGGGCAAGCGCTTCGTGCTGATTGACACGGGGGGCCTCCAGGCGGCCGACACCCCACTGCACACCGAGATCGTGATACAGGTCCAGTTCGCCATCGAAGAGGCGGACGTGATCGTCTTCGTGGTGGACGCGAAGGAGGGGATCGCGGGTTTCGACGAGGACCTGGCGGAGATGCTGCGGCGGACCGGCAAGCCCGTGGTCGTCGCCGCCAACAAGGTGGACAGCCGAAAGCGCGAGGATGCCATCCCGGACTTCTACCGCCTCGCGCTGGGGGAGGTGGTGGGCGTTTCGGCCGCGCACGGCCTGGAGACGGATGAGTTGCTGGATCGTGTCGTCGAGCACCTGCCCGAGACGGAGCCGCTGGACGAAGAGGAGGACGTGATTCGCGTCGCCATCGTGGGGCGGCCGAACGTAGGCAAGTCCTCCCTGCTCAACGCCATCATCGGCGAGGAGCGGATGGTGGTTGACGCCGTCGCCGGGACGACGCGGGACGCGATAGACACGCCCTACGAGTGGAAGGAGCGGCGGCTGGTCCTGATTGACACCGCGGGGATTCGGCGAAAGAGCAAGGTCAAGGTGGACTTCGAGTACTACAGCGTGCTGCGCGCCTTCGGCGCGATTGACCGATGCGATGTCGCGCTCACACTGATTGACGCCGAGGAGGGCCTGACCGATCAGGACAAGCGTATCGCCGGCCGGGCGCACGAGGAGGGGCGGGCGCAGGTGCTGGTGGTGAGCAAGTGGGACCTGCGCGCGGGCGAGACCGTGCCGGCCGACCGCGCGCTGATGCGGGACCTCGGGCGCGAGGTCGAGGCCTGGCTGCCGGAGATCAGCTACGCGCCTGTAGTGTTCGTGTCCGCGCTGCAGCGGCGCGGGCTGGAGGCCCTGCTCGACACGGTGCTGGAGGTGGCCGACCACCACAGCTTCCGCTTCCAGACCGCGGAGTTGAACCGCCTATTCGAGGAGGCCACGTACCGCCGGCCCATGTCGCGCAAGGGGCGGGAGGTGAAGATCTACTACGCCACCCAGGTGACCACGCGACCGCCCACCCTCGCGCTCTTCATGAACGACCCGGAACTGCTGCACTTCTCGCAGCGGGCCTATCTCGAGAACCAGATTCGGGCGCGGGTGCCGCTGGTGGGCACGCCAATCCGCCTCTCGCTGCGGAAGTCCAAGGGTCGGCTGGACCGGAAGAAAAAGTGACCATTCGCCTCCTCGCCATCATCGTCGGCGGCTATCTCGTCGGCAGCATCCCCTTCGGCGTGATCATCGGCCGGGCCTGGAAAGGCGTGGACATCCGCCAGTACGGGAGCGGGAACATCGGGTTCTCGAACGCGCTGCGCGTCCTGGGCTGGAAGCCCGCGGCCGTAGTCTTCATCGGCGACGCACTCAAGGGCATCGTGCTGGTCGTGATCGGCCAGGCCCTGTTCAGGACGTGGAACGTGCCCCGCTCCGACCTGTGGCTGCTGCTGGTCGGCCTCGCGCCGATCCTGGGGCACAGCTTCTCGGTGTTCCTGCGCTTCCGCGGCGGGCGGGCGGTGACGACCACGCTGGGCGTGCTGATCGGACTGTGCTGGCAGGCGGCCCTGGTCGCGCTGGTCTCCTGGCTGGTCGTCGTCGCGATCACGCGCTACATCTCCCTCGGCTCCATCACCGCCGCCATCTCCGTCCCCACCTACATGCTCCTCTCCGGCAAGAGCCGCGAATGGCTGATCCTGTGGAGCGCCGTCTCCCTTCTCGTCATCCTCCGCCACCTCCCGAACATGAAGCGGCTGGCGAAGGGGACGGAGGTGAAGCTCGGGGAGAGGGTGGACGTATGACCCGTGGGTCCGACTTCCAGTCGGACATCGCCCTCTCGGTCAGGGCGATGCCCTGTAGGAGTAAACAGGCCCCGCCTTCACCGAAGGCGGGGCCTGTGCTTTGGGTCAGTAGTACCGGCTACGGCGTGATGGTGAAGGCGGCGCGGCGGGCGAGGGGGCGCATCGCGCCCGTCCCGTCCTCGACGCTCACCACGAGCACGTAGCTGCCGGGCGTGAGGCCCGCCGAAATATCCCAGGACACCGAGCAGTACGGCGTCCCCGAGGTTACCGCCGCGTCGTGGGCGGCTTCGATCTCGGACCGCGTGAGAGAAACGGTCCCGAGGTAGTCGCCCGTCGCCGGGGTGTTCGGGGCGGCGGCCGAGCGGAGCTCGAACGTCACCTCACACGTCCCGCCCGGGGCCGGGTAGGCCAGGTTGTCCGCGAGTCGAACGGCATCGAGGGTCACGTAGGCATACCCAGGGTCGGAGGTCGGCCCGCTGCCGCGGGAGGCCCAGCCTTCGTAGTCGGCCGTGCCGGGGACGACGGCGGTCACGTCAGGTCCGCCCAAGGCGACCGCACAGCCGGTGGGCTGGACGAACGCCCGGTAGACGAAGACGGACATCTGGTCGCGCGTCACCCGGATAGTCGGTCGGTAGGTCCCGTCGGAGTACCCGCCGACCACACTGTGGTCCTTGGCATACTCCACGTACTTGTAGGCCCAGAAGCTCGCGGTCCCAGGTCCGGCCGGGACGCCGGAGTCCCCGCCCGCCAGCCCTCTGGCGACATACACCGCCATGGCGTCACGGGTCACGACGAAGGCCGGTCGGTAGGTCCCGTCAGAGTAGCCACCGACCACGCTCGCCCCAGCCAGGGCCTCGATCTGCGCGACCGCCCAGTAGGTGCTAGGAACGTCGCTGAATCGGCGTTGATAGCTCGGCAGGTCCAGCTTCAGGGCGCGCTGCATGAACACCGCCATGGAGCCTCGGTCCACTGTCAGGGTCGGGCGGTAGGTGCCGTCGCTATAGCCGCCGACGATCATCGGGGCGCGACCCGCACATTCCTCTACATAGAACCGCGCCCAGGCCCCAGCCGTACCGGGCTGGATGTCCGGGAAGCGGCTGATCAGTGTGTCCCCTGTGGCGGGAGCGCCGGTCAGCGCGGTCGCGCCGAGGGCCATCTCCCAGCCGCAGTCGAGGTATCCGAGGGTTCCCGGCGTGGTCTGGAGGACGGGTAGCGGGTAGGCCACCGTGGTGAGCGGCGGGGCCACCACCGTGAAGTTGAAGGTGCACGTACCGCTCGGGGCGATGGTCGAACCCAACGGCATGGGAGCGACGCCCCAGTGATCCGTGTTGCCTTCATGCTTCATCTGGTAGCCGTCCGCCGGGTCCCACGAGAAGACGTCCAGGTTCCGGAAGGTGGCGGAGGAAGCGGCGCTCTCACCCCATTCCAGTACGGTCGGAAGCGTGGCGCTCACCACCGCCGCGTGCCCTTCAGCGCCAGGCTGTACGGTGAGCGTGGTCGTGTCGCTGTCGGACAGAGGAGGCGCTCCATTGCAGGTCCCGGTGACCGTGAGGGTGATCAGGACGTCACTGCCGGTGCTGTTCGCCGCGGCAGTGTAGGTCGGGTTCTGGACGCTGGCGGAGGGCGAGAAGCTGCCGCCCGCGCCGCCGTCCTCCCACGACCAGGAGCTCACGCCATGGCCCAGGCTGTCGGTGGAGCTGGCGCCCAGGGTGGCACTCCCGGCGGAGGCAACGGTGTTCGGGCTCGGCGTCGCCGCGGTAACGGTGAACGCGTGAGCCACTGAATGCACCGTCAGACTCGTGGAACCGCTGTTGCTGATCGGGCTAGACCCGCCGCAGGTCGCGGTCACGGTCAAAGTCACGAGTCGGTCGCTACCCGTCGTGTTTGCCGCGGCCGTATAGGTCGGATTCTGGACGCTCGACGAGGGCGAGAAGCTGCCGCCCGCCCCGCCGCTGCTCCAGGACCATGTGGCGATGCTATGGCCACGGCTGTCCGTGGCGCTGCCCGTCAGGCTGCTCGATCCGCCGGAGGCCACTGCGCCCGGCGAGGCCGAAGCCGTCACGGACAGAGTGTGCGAGACCGGATGCACGGTCAGATCAGTCGAACCGCTATTGCTGATCGGGCTAGGCCCGCCGCAGGTCGCGGTCACGGTCAAAGTCACGATCCGGTCACTCTCAGTCGTGTTCGCCGCCGCCGTATAGGTCGGGTTCTGGACGCTGGCCGAGGGTGCGAAGCTGCCGCCCGCGCCACCGTCATCCCAGGCGTAGGAAAGCGAATGCGCTGGGCGCGAATCCGTGGCGGTCGCCGAGAGGCTCGTCGTTCCGCCCGAGGCCACCGTGTCGGGTGAAGCGGCGGCCGCGGCGGAGACGGTATGGGCCACCGGCTGCACCGTCAGGCCCGTGGACCCGCTCTCGGTCAGCGGACTGGGACCGTCGCACGTGGCGGTGACCGTCAGAGTCACCGCCACATCGCTGTCCGTCAGGTTGACCGGAGCGGTGTAGGTCGGGTTCTGGGCCGCGGCGGAGGGCGAGAACGAACCGCCCGCGCCACCGTCATCCCAGGCCCACGTGGCGACGGTGTGAGCCGAACGGGAATCGCTCCAAGCGGCGCTCACTGAGCTCGACCCGCCGGAGGCGACCGTGCCCGGCGTGGCCGACGCGCTCACCGAGAGGCTATGCTCCACCGGGTTCACGGTCAGGCTGGCAGAGGCGCTCTCGGTCAGAGGGCTGGGACCATCGCAGGTCGCGGTGACGGTCAGTGTCACCGTGGCATCACTGTCCGTGGTGTTCGCTGGCGCGGTGTAGCTCGGGTTCTGGACCGCGGCCGACGGCGAGAAGCTGCCGCCCGCGCCGCCATCGTCCCAGGCCCACGTGGCGATGCTGTGGCCCGGCTGGGAGTCACTCGAAGTGGCGCCCAAATCAGTCGTGCCTCCGGAGGCCACGGTAACGGGACTCGGCGCGGGCTGATCCACGTCGAAGGTATGAGGCACGGGGTTCACGGTGAGCGTAGTCGTGCCGCTGTCAGTCAGGGGACTCGGCCCGTCGCAGGTGGCGGTAACCGTCAGCGTCACCGCCACGTCAGTGTCGGTGAGGTTTGACGGCGCAGTGTAATCCGGACTCTGCACATCGGCGGAGGGCGCAAAGCTGCCTCCGGCCCCGCCATCATCCCAAGACCAGGTGGCGATGCTGTGGCCGGATCGGGAATCAGTCGCACTTCCGGTCAGGCTGGTCATGCCGCCGGAGGCCACGGTGTCGGGCGCACAGGCGGCGCCTGCGTCCAGCGTATGCGCCACCGGATTGACGGTGAGCATGGTCGAGTCGCTGTCACTGAGAGGGATCGGTCCATCGCACGTAGCGGTCACCGTCAAGGTCACCGTCACATCGCTGTCAGTCAGGTTGGCCGCAGCAGCGTAGCTCGGATTCTGGACGGCGGCCGAGGGCGAGAAGCTGCCACCTGCGCCACCGTCGTCCCAGGACCAGGTCGCGATAGTATGGGCGGACCGCGAATCGCTCCAGGTCGCGGTCAGATCCGTCGTGCCACCCGAAACTACCGTGCCGGGCGCAGCGGAGGCGCCCACCGAGACCGTATGTGCTACTGGATTCACGGTTAAGGTAGTGGCGCCGCTGTTGGTTAAAGGAGTCGGCCCGTCGCAGGTGGCCGAGAGTGTCAACGTCACGGTCTGATCGCTATCGGTCGTGTTCGCGGCCGCGGTATAGCCCGGGTTCTGAAGGCTGGCGGACGGCGAGAAGCTGCCCCCCGCCCCACCGTCATCCCAGGACCACGTGACGATACTGTGGGCGGATCGGGAGTCGGTCGCGCTTCCGGTCAGGCTGGTGGTCCCGCCGGAGGCCACGGTGCCGGGCGACGCCGAAGGGGTCACTGTGAGCGTGTGTGGGATCGGCTGAATGGTGAGGTTAGCGTTCTGGCTGCGGTTGCCGTAAGATGGCTGGGACGAACCGTCGCAGGTTGCCTCCGCGAAGATCTGGACGACAAGGTCAGTGTCAGAGTTGTTGGATGGGGACAGATAGGTAGGATTCTGCACAGCGGCGGAGGGAGAGAAGGTCCCTCCGGCCGGGGAACCGCCCACCACGTCACGCCAGTGCCAGGCAATGATGTTGTGCCCCTGATTATCCACCCCGGTCGCGGTACAACTCGCCGTATTCCCAGAAACCACCGGGTTGGGCGTGAGCGTCATGGTGATGGTGATCTTGTGAGAAGCGGCAAAGGCCGCGGTACAGCTTACGACGAGTAAGCACGCAACGAAGAGCCACGTGCCGGTGCGAACTGCCTGGAACGTCCGCATCGAGTATCCTTCCTCGCCCGGGCGAACGTTCCCACTGCCATCCATGGGCCAACAATAGAGCCCCACCACACACGGCGCAGGCTCACCGGCCTCGGGCGCGATCATCTCCAGTATGGAGTTGAATGACTTTAGGAACATACCATAAGATGCGCAAAATCCTGACTGTCTTTTTGTCAGGGCGTGGCTACAAGTGCAGGGAAGATGCTTGTAAATAGGCAATACGCTGACCAGTTTATATGGAATTGGCTTGGCAACTGACAGAGACGCGGCCGTGCAGGCGCAAGCGCTTCCGCCCGCGGGGGGGATCGCGACGAGATAGTGGTGATCGCGCTAGAGTAGCGCGAGTTGCGCGCGCAGGAATGTCGCCGCGGTGGCGATGTCCGCCGCCGGGTCCTCCCCTACCTCGCGCTCGATGGTCAGAAAGCCCGTGTAACCGATGTCCTGTAAGGCCTTGAGATAGGCCGGCCACGGCACGTCGCCCTCGCCCAGGGGCACTTCGCCGCGATCCGGGCCGGGGCGCTTGCCGTCCTTGGCATGGGTGTGGACGATGAAGTCGGCGAGGTC
>CAZUGW010000037.1:0-3307 GCA_964620055.1 uncultured bacterium | reverse complement strand
GGATCGTAGTTCGCCTTGATCGCGTGCGTGCGCAAGGTCCGCAGGAACTTGGCGAGGTCCGCGCCGGACTCGGGGCCGGTCTCGCTGGCGAACACCACGCCGATGGCGTCGCCGTGCGCGCCGATGTCCTCCAGGGCCGCCGCCGCGGTCTGCCAACCGGGACTGTTGGGATCATCGGGAATGCGGCCGATGTGAGAGGTGAGGACCTTCACCTCGAGCAAGGCACACAGGTCCATCATTCGCTTGGTCTTCGCCACATCCTCCGCGAGGTGATCGGGCCTCACGAACCCGCGGCCCAGATCGCCGCAGAGCGCGGAGATCTCCAGGTTCAGCCGCGCCAGGGTCGCCAGCAGGTCCTTCCGCTCCGCCTCCGTGGTCTTATCCGGGTCCAGCTCGCCGACGGGATGGTGCGGATCATAGTAGGTCAAGTCGGTGGCCCAAATCTGGACCCCGTGCACGCCCAACGCCGCCGCAGCTTCCAGGCTCTCCGCAAAGGACTTGCGAAAAGACGTCGTCATCGCGCCGATCTTCATCTCTCGCCTCCACACGTGGTGCCGCCTCTGTTCGCACGGGGGCGCGGTTTCCCTTCCCGATCGGGACATTCAGACAAGGACGCCACACGCGAAGAGGGAATCAGAGCGTGGGAGGTGCCTCCATGCACTATCGGGATTTTGGGAAGACGGGACTCAAGGTGGCGGAAGTGGGGCTGGGCTGCGGGCCGCTGGGGTCGGACCCGCAGGCGGATTATCTGCCGCTCTTGGAGCGGGCCTTCGATCTGGGGGTGAACTTCTACGACACCGCGGATTTCTACGGGGGATTCCGCAGCGAGGAGTGGTTGGGCAAGGCCTTCGCGAAGAGACGCGACCAGGTGATCCTCGCCACCAAGTTCGGCACGGTTCGCACGGCGGACGGGATGGGCAAGGACTGGAGCGTCGCACACATGCGCCGGGCCTTGGAGGACAGCTTCAGGAGATTGCAGACGGATTATATAGATATCTACCAACTGCACAGCCCGCGGGAGTCGGTGCTGGACGACACCGACCTGCTGGAGGCCCTGCGCGCGCTGAAGCAGGAGGGGAAGATCCGGTTCCTCGGCATCTCGCTGGACGGCGGGCAGTACTGCATAGACGCGATCGAGAAATGGCAGCCGGACGCCATCCAGATTCTGTTCAACGTGTTCAACCTCGAGCCGGCGTGCTGCTTCCGGGCCTGCAAGGAAGCGGGGGTCGGGCTGATTATCAAGGCCCCGCTGGATTCCGGGATGCTGGGCGGCGACCTGGTAGCGGGCGCGCCAATGAAGGGCGATGACCCGCGGGAGCGCTGGAGCGAGGAGCAGACAACGCAGCGCCAGTGCCTGATGGAGGAGTTGCAGTTCCTCACCGACGGCAACGAGCGCACCTGGTCGCAGGCGGCCTTGCAGTTCGTGCTCTCCTACGGCGCGGTGTCCACGGTGATCCCGGGGACGACCTCCCTCGCTCACCTGGAGGACAACGTCGGCGCGGCCGGCGGGAAACTGACGCACGACGAGGTGCGGCGGCTGCACGGGCTGCAATGCGGAGGGTTCGCGGAGTTGAACTTGGGCTGGTGAGGTGAGGGTCGAAGAGTCGAGGAGTCGAAACGACGAGGCGAGAGGAGTGGCGATGAGTTTGGTCGAGTTGCCGCAGGACAAGGGCTGGACGCGGCTGGGGCCGGGCGGCGGGGGTTCGATGTTCAACCCGACGGTCAGCCCGCACGATCCGCGGATCGCGATCATCACCTGCGACATGACGGGGCAGTACATCACGCGCGATGGCGGCCGGTCCTGGAGCATGTGCCACCTGATGATCTGGGTGGATTGCTTCGCGTTCGACCCGGTGGACCCGCAGCGGATCTACGCGGGGGCCAACGCGCTCTTCGCCACGGATGACCTGGGCCAAACTTGGCGGATGATCTGGCCGGGGGCGGAGAGTGAACGGAGAACGGTCCTGGTCGGCGATGAGGCCTCCGCGCGATACCAGGGTGGGAAGTGGCCGGAACGGCGGGTGAGCGCGCTGGCCGTGGATAGGCCGAACAACCGCCGCATCTTTGCGGGCGTCTCCGGCAGCCGGAGGGAAGGCGGGGCGGAGGCGGAGATCTTCCTGAGCGAGGACCGCGGCGACTCCTGGCGGAAGCTCGCCTCCCTGGAGGGGGCGCGCCTCCATCGCCTTGCCATCAACCCCCAGTCGCCGAACACGGTGTGGGCCATCACCAGTGCCCGGGTCTGCCGCAGCGCGGACGGCGGCACGACGTGGTCCGCGGCCGCGTTTCCGAGCAGCAATCCCCTCCTCGGCGGGGACATCGGCTTCGACGCGGACGGGCGGACGCGGCTGTACGTGGTCACCTCCCCTACCGATGACAACCCGGAGGCCGGGCTACATGTCTCGGAGGACGGCGGCGCGAACTGGTGGTTCGCAGGCGCGGGAGTGCCGACGATCTCGCCGATCCGCGGCTGGGGCGGAGTGCCGGTGAAGGCGGTCGGGGTGTGCCGCGATCATCCTGAGATCGCCTGCCTCGCCACCAGCGCGAGTCGTCCTGGTCCCGACGGCGCGGCCCTGTGGAGCATAGGTGTCGCCAAGACTGTAGACGGAGGGAAGACCTGGGAGTGGGTCTACCGCGTGGGCGAGAGGCGAGAGCCGCGGCCCGGCGAGAGCGATTGGGAGGGCGGGTTCGACGAGGCCGGGAACTACGAGCAGGACTGGCTGACGAAGCGGTACGGCTCGTTCTGGTGTGACTTCCCGTTTGGCCTCGGCGTCGCGCCGACCGACCCGGATTACTGCTATGCCACCGACATGGGCCGGGCCTACATGACCGCCGACGGGGGAAAGCAGTGGCGCGGGATGATCAACGGCTTCGATGGGGAGGGCGGCGCCTACACCACCGGCCTGGACGTGACCACGTGCTATGGCGTGCACTTCGATCCACACCATCCCGACGTCTGGTTCATCAGCGGCACAGACATCGGGCTGTTCAAGTGCTTCAACCGCGTGAAGACCTGGCATCACCGCATCGTCGGCACGCCGCGGCCGTGGATCAACACCTGCTACTGGCTGACGTTCGACCCGGAGATACCGGACAAGGTGTGGTCGGTTTGGTCGAGCGGGCACGATTACCCGCGGCTCAAGATGTTCCGCCACGGGAGCGCGGACAGATTCCGGGGCGGGGTATGCCTGAGCGAGGATAACGGCGAGACCTGGCGGGCGACGATGGCGGGCCTGCCGGAGGTGGGCTGCACGCAGATCCTCCTCGACCCGACCAGCCCGGCCGGGAATCGCACGCTCTACGTGGTCGG
>CAZUGW010000036.1:0-15439 GCA_964620055.1 uncultured bacterium | reverse complement strand
GCTCGGCCTCCGGCATGGTGGCGGCGATCTGCGCCAGGCCGATGTCCCCGCCGCCGCCATAGTAGTTGCGGTAGTCATCGCCCTCCGCCTCCTTCGCCAGGAGCGTCCGCAGCGACCGGTTCGCCAGCAGCTTCGGCCACAGCGCGTTCTGGCCGTCCCAGTATTTCACGGGGGCAGCGGTGAAGTCGAAGGCGGTGAAGATGACGCGCCCCGATCCCGCGCGGCCCGCCGCCACCAGGGGCAGGCCCGCCTCGCCGCACAGTTCCCGCGCCCCCGGGCGGAGCGAGACGCGCGCCGCCAGCACGGACTGCGGGTCAATCGGGCGCTCGCACCACTCGCCGAGCGGGGAGAGGTCGGGCAGCGTCGTCGTCCCGCCGATTTGCACGGGAAGCAGGTCGGCGAGGGGGCTGGAGGCCATCGCGGTGGAGAGCGCTCCCCCCGGCACGACCAGCGTCCCGCCCACCTGCACCCACTGGCGCAGGGCCTCCAGCGCCGGCTGCGACGCGCCGGAGAAAGCCGCGTCACCCAGCACCACGGCATCCACGCCGTCCCAGCCGATCCAGGACTCCGGCAGTTCGTCCCACCCCAGGTGGCCCACCTGCGCGCTGACGTCGCGCGCGCTGGACTGCGCTCCGGGGCGGCTGGGATCGAAGTCGGGCGGGGCCACGCCCAGGCCCTTGGCGGCGTTGAGGAAGCTCAAGAACCCCGTATCCCCGCCGACCACCACCACCACCACGTCCTCGGGATCGGCCACCTGGAGGTTGGGGACGTCTTTCCTCTCGCGGGTGCGCGAGAGGTCGAGCAGCACGCGGTCGAAGTGAGTGCTCGGGACGTAGATCGTGTAGCGCTTCTGGGAGTGGCGCGGCAGGTCCACCTCGGCCGCGTAGTTGACCACGCGCTCGACCCGGCCGGGGAAGGTGATGGGGATCACGACCTGGCCGGCCTGGGACTCGCCCTCGTTGCTCAGGTCAACGAAGACCGGCGTCCACGCCTCCTCTTTCGCCACGCCGCTAAAGCCGACGCTTACCTGCCAGGTCACCTCCGCCGCGCGGGCGGGGCAGGCCAGGGAGCCGACGAGAAACAGACAGAGCAGGACGAGCAAAGCACACCGCATGAACCAACCCTCCGAGACTGCGCCTTCTGACCAGACAGTAGGCGGCTGATCCGATGTACAAACAGGTGATGGCGATAAGTAATAATGCCATTTCCTCAGCGCCTAGTCCTGCCTGGGTATGAAGCTCATCTCTCGGGGCGGGCGGCGCCCGCCTCAACCCTATTCGTGCTGCAGATCACGCGCCCTCTCGCGCAGCAGATCCTCGGTCACCGACGGCCCGTCCCCGAGTACGCCGCGGAGGTGACGGACTGGATCGGCCGGCACCGGAACGAGATGCACGGTTCCGTCTTCCTCGCGTACTACAAACCGCTGGCCCGGTTTGATACCAAGTTTGGTGCGGAGGGCCTTCGGGATGGTGACCCGGTACCCGGACGACAGGCGTATCAACGTCGTCTTGTCCCAAACCATCCGTCGCCTCCGGTTCCGCCGTGCGGAATAATAGCACGCGCTGCCGAATCCGCCTACCCCCTCCGGCGCGCCTCCTCGCCTACGCGAACTGCGGCAAGTACTGCCCCTGCGCTGCCAGCAGTTCGCTCGCCAGCTTCTCCGCCATCTCCACCGACGTCACCGCGCCGTCCAGCAGCAGCGCCTGCACGAACTTGTCGCGGCTGCCCTCCAGGGCGGCGTCCACGACGGTCTCCGCCCAGGCGAACCGCGTGGCCAGCAGCCCGGCCATACCAGCCGAGAGCGGGGGTTGGACGAGGGGGAGGAGGCCGGAGGGGGTGGTGACGGCCGGGCTCTCGAGGATCGCGTCCGCAGGCAGGTTCGGAACTTGCCCGGTGTTCGGCAGATTGGCCGAGTACACTTTGGCCGTCCCCGTGCGGAGGTTCTCGATGATCTCGAGCACCTGCTCGTGCTCGCCGCTGAAGCGGCGGAAGTGGCCCTTGGGCAGCGGGCCGCGGGCGGTGGCGACGCGTTCCATCTCCTGGTAGCTCCGGTCCCCGTTGGCGATAGTGGCCTCGAAGCTGTAGGCGTCCACGCCCGGCGTCTTGCCATAGTAGCTCCCCTTCGCCGAGAACAGGTGCGGGAAGAACTCCATCACGTGGCGATCCTGGCAGGCCGGGTAGCCCCCGAAGCGCAGGAGCAACTGCCAGGAGAACGGGCTGAGGTCCTCGTCTCCCTGCACCACATTGCCGGCCTCGGCGAACTTCGCGCCAAGCTTCGTGGCAACGAGCCCCTGGGCGAGCTTCTCCTGGGCGATCTCTCGCAACCGGGGCATGGCGTCCTCACCGTCGACGCGCACGTCGGTGAACCAGGTGAAATGGTTCATCCCCACGGCGCGGTAGCTGAAGCGGGGGTAGTCCGCGCCCA
Organism: uncultured bacterium; assembly: GCA_964620055.1. Classification (GTDB taxonomy): domain Bacteria; phylum Armatimonadota; class Hebobacteria; order Hebobacterales; family Hebobacteraceae; genus CAZUGW01. Next base: position 13,014 of record CAZUGW010000036.1, on the reverse strand, counting down.
GCACGTCGGCGAGATAGTGGCTGACGTGGTTGACGCCATGGCACAGTCCCACCATCTTCGCGCCGGTGGCTTTCCGCACCGCCCGGCAGACCGGGGCCATGGGATTGCCATAGTTGAAGAACAAAGCGTCGGGGCAGAGCGCGAGCACGTCGTTGGCAACCGCCACCATCGCCGGGATCATGCGCAACGCGCGCGAGGTCCCACCGGGCAGCACGCTGTCGCCTACGGGCTGGTAGATCCCGTGCTTGCGGGGAATGAGCACGTCCTGCTCCCAGGCCCGGCGGCCGCCCACGCCGATGGTGCAGATCACCGCGGTCGCCCCGGGCAAGACGTCGCGGCGCGCGGTGCTCGCAGTGAGCGTGACCTGGGCCTTCTTCGCCGCGATCATCTTCTGGGCCAGGCCCTTCGCCACCACCAGGGCCTGCGGGTCTATGTCCACCAGCGCCAAATCCGCGGCCTGACCGCGGCGGAGGATGTCGGCGACCAGGCCCAGCGTGAACATGGCGCTGCCCGCGCCGATGAGGACGTACTTCTCTTTCATCTCTTTCCCTCGTATGGCTATGAGTGTATAGAGGTTTCTCTTCGGCCTCGCGATCGCCTTTCTTGGGTCAGGGCGAGCGGTGCTTTTGTAAGGAAAACGCGACACTCAGATTGCGAACCCGCTCGCGATGGGGGCGAGCCTTGGCTATACTGACACAAATCGCAGTAGAACGGGGCGAGGATGTTCATAGATTACAACGTGCTCTTGCTGCTCAACATGGCGGGCGGGTTCATGCTGCTGGCCGGGTTCATCTACCGGGGCCTGGACGAGGAGAACACCGCGCGGTGGGCGCCCGGGTTTGGCATCGTCGGGGGAATCGCATTCCTGCTCGGCCTCCATCTGTCCGTGGCCTGGCCGCTGCCAGGGCCGTACAATGAGGCCTTCGGCAACCTATCCGTGTTCCTTGGGGCGATCTTCCTCGGCGCGGCGTGGGCGTTCGCCCGCAACCTCAGCCCCCTCATCGTGGCCTGGTATGCGCTGCCCATGGGCGCCGGGGCCATCGTGCTCGGGCTCCGGATCCTGGGCTTGAAGCTGACGGCTACGCCAGAACTCAGCGCGGCGGGCTTTGTGCTCTCCGGGCTGGGCGGCCTGCTCGCCGCCCCCGGCTATCTCGTGATGAAGCGCTATCCGGCCCTGCGCTGGCTCGCCTCACCGGCCATGCTGCTCGTGGCCGCGCTGTGGTTGTACCTCGGGCTGAAAGGCTATTGGGGGCACATGGAGCACTTCAAGGACTGGCTGCCGCTGACGATGCGAATCGCGCCCATTCCTCACTGACCCTCCGCTCCTCACCGCCCTTCCGCCCCCGATTTGATCGGCGTGACAATATCCTCCATCGCGTGCGGGTCTCCCGCGGCCGGGCCGTGCCACAGGCTGCCGCCGAAGGTGGTGATGTACACCTTCCGCGGGCGCACCGGGTCCGGGATGACGCGGTGGCCCCATTTGAAGTTGTAGCCCCTGAGCCGCGACCAGGTCTTGCCCCGGTCGGTGGAACGGTGGGCGGCCGAGTCGAACCCGCAGACGTACAGCACCTTCGCGTTCCTCGGGTCCACGGTCACATCGTAGACGTGCGGGAACTCGGCAAAGATGAGCTGCCAAGTCTTGCCCGCGTCGGTTGACAGATACACGCCGCCGCCCTCGTCGTCGGGCGGGGAGAAGCGGCCCCAGGCGCTCAGGTACATGCGCCGATTGTCCGTGGGATCGAGGGTCAGCGCATTCGGCCCATTGCAGCCCTCGGGTAAAGCCATCTTCTCCCACGTCTCGGCTCGGTCGGTGGACCGATAGAGCGCGCCGTCCTCCTCCGTCCCGAGGCTGCCGTCCTCGCTCCGGCGGGCGACGATGAGGTAGAGCGTGCCGTCGTCGGCGCGGGTGATCCGCCACGCAAACGGCTCGCGCTTCTCGATCCCGTTGTTCTTCAGCGCCCACGTCTGCCCGTTGTCCGTGGACTTCCACACGCCTGTGCCGAATCCGCAGACGTAGAGCGTGCGCCGCCCCACCGGGCTGGTGGGGTCGAGCAGGATGTCGGTGGCCGCGGTCGGGGCCATCCCCTCGTTGCTCAACTCCCAGGTGAGCCCGCCGTCACGGGAGACGGCCACGCCGCCCTGATAGTGGCCTACGCCGTGGCCCGCCCACATCTTGGGACGGGGCAGGTCGTGATTGCCCGAGAACACCCCCCAGAGCAGCCCGCGCACCTCCGGGTCGAAGGCGATCCAGTAGGTGGTGTTGCGCCACGCGCTGGGGATGCCCTCGGTGGAGCCGAGCCAGGACTTGCCGCCGTCCTGGCTCTGGAACATCCCGATGTCGGTGTAGGTGATAAACATGTGGTGGACGTCGAACGGGTCAAAGTGGAGGCCGTAGCAGGTGGTGACATCGAGGCCCCGCGTGGTCCAGCGGTCCTTGCCTTTGCGCACCGAGTTCACGGTCTCCCAGGTGGCGCCGCCGTCGAGGGTGCGGTAGGTGCGGAACAGATCGGTGGCATAGCAGACACGGCCGTCGCCGGGCGCCACGCCGAGGCTCACCGGCGCGTCGAGCCAGATGGAGTTGTCAATCCCGCGCCCCTCGATCCAGGAGACTGTGAGGTTCTTTGCGGGCCGGCCTGTCTCGCTGAACGTAACTTGCCAGGTCTCGCCGCCGTCGGTGGTCTTGGCGATACCGGAGTGTTCGATGCCACTGGTGGTCACGCCCGCGCCGCTGGTCTGCCACTTGCCGCCCGCGCCGAATCGAACGAAGCCGACATAAGCTGTGACCGCGTCGCCCTGCTGGCAGGCGAGGGCGCGGAACTCGTACTTCGTCCCATCTGTCACCGCGGGCAATCCGGCGACGAGATGCCCGGTGATCTCGGTCCAGGTCCTACCCCCGTCGCGGGAGACGTGCGCACCGTGGCAGTACGGCTCCCAGCCGGCCCGCTCCGAAACCAGCGCGTAGAGGGTAGGCTCCGGCCCGCCTCCCTTGCCGCAGGCCGCGTAGTGGACAGCGCCGCCCGCGGGTCCGGGGCGGTGTTCCCAGCGCCCGTCCCGGAGCACGTGCACGCCATCGCCGCAGACCGCGGAGAGCGCGCCGTCAGCCGCGACGTGGAGCGCGCGGCCATTGCCAACCTCGCCGGCCTCGCGCCAGGTCTGGCCCCGATCCTCGGACAGTAGCACACGGCCGCGGCGGCCCGACCAGAGGAGGTAGAGGCGTCGCGAGTCCGCCGGATCCACCGCGATCGCCACGATCATGGCGCGGCTTCGGTACTGGGGGTCGTCGGAGGTGAGAGACCAGTCCCCGTGGTCGCTGCACATGTGCTCGACGGTGTTCTGCGCGGGATCGGGGAAGAGCATGCTCCAGGTCTTGCCGCGATCCTCGCTCCGCCACAGCGCGGCGTTGCCGGCGTAGATCACGTCGGGGCTCGTCGGGTCGAAGGCGAAGCACTGCACCACGGAACGAAGGTTGAAGAGTCGCCAGGAGCGCGCCCCATCGGTGGTGATGTAGGCGCCCGTCATGTCGCAGTGCTCGAGTACGAGGTTGCTGTCGTGGGGGCTGAGGGTGGGCGAGATCATCGTCCCGCCGCCGCCGGGACCGAGGATGGTCCAAGCGTCGCCGCGCGGGGCGGCTCGTCGTTGCGCAGTCATGGCGCACCTCACTTCTCGGGGCCAGGGGCCCGGGGTCAGGGGCCAGGGTTTCGGCGAGGGGGAGGCGAGGTCCTGCGTCTCTAGGCGCGGGGGTGGGAAAGTGGCGGGAAAAGAGTGGGAAAGAGGTGGTGATTTCCACGTGGAAACCGCTGCTAGCGGCATTCTAGTGTCTCCTGGGCGATCTTCTCACCGTTTCCACGTTCCTTGGAAAGGGAGGCGAGAGGGGCCACAGGGGTGGCGGGACGCGAGGGCAGCGGGCCGAGGCGGATTTAGTTGTCAAGGTTCAGGGGGGAGGTATGTTGCCTAATTACGTATAGTCTAGCATGTTTAACGTATGATGTCAAGGGGACGAGCGCGGACCCGGGGACAGACTACCAGTATCCCTTGTATCGTGCTGTAAGTGCCCTGATCAGGGTCGAATACGGCGAGCACACGGCTAAGGTCGGTGTGGCGACCAGCAGATTGGAGGACGGAGGCGGGGAACATGTCTCATATCTCCGCCCCAGATCATGCCAGGCCGCCAACGAGCTCTCAGCATTTCCAGTCAGTATCTCTTCCAGATTCGGATACGTTTGTCGCACTCGCCCTTTGGCAGACGCCGCCCTGCCGCGAGCATGGAGTCCAGAGCAGCGGCAGCGTCCGACGCCTCCAAGGCTTTGGAGACGATCATCTGGTCCAGCAGCCAGAGCGTGCCTCGCACCTCCACTCCTTCCTCTTCCGCAACTCCTCGCAGCAGCTTTTCGCCGGTGAGCAGGATCACCCTCAGTCTCTTCGACAGGATCAGCGCGGCCAGATCCATCACCGAAAGAGCACGTGGATGTCTCGCCTTGAGCTGCGCCAGCTCCCGGATCTCGGCGGCAGTGAGCGACTCTTCCCGGAGTCCTCGCGACACCAGCGCCGGACCTGAGGGATCGTCCAACTCGGCGATGATCAGATCGGGGGAGAGCAACTGAAACGGGCGCGGCAGGGCCTCCGGCAGCAGCCCACCGACGTGCAGGTCAATCAGGACGTTGGCATCAACCACGCACGCCGACGGGGAACCCCGCATGCTTCTCCGCCTCCGTGCGGGTGAACTCTCCCAGCGGCCGGCCTAGCAACTCAGCCGCACGGGATTCGGTGATCAGGTCCTCTGCCAGGGCCCGCAGCACCAGACGCTTGAGCCGCTGCGGCTCCTCTGAGGGATAGGGATCCCCAGGCTCCTCTCGGTGCCAGCCTTGCTGGCGGAAATACCGGAAAAGACTGGTGGCCGCGGATGGCGAGATCAGGCCCAAGTCCTTCGCCCGGCACACCCAGGCCTGCATGCTCAGCCCGTACTTGTGCTTGAGAAGATGCAGTTCATAGGGCCCGAGCCGATGCCGCCCTGGGCCGAGTTCGCGCGCCGCAGTCTGAGCCGGCGCCAGAAACGCTCCCGCGAAGCGATTCGCCGCGCGCTCTTTCTCAAGAGAGTCGGGCGCGTCGAGAATCAGATGCCCCAACTCGTGCGCCAAGTTGAAGCGCTGACGATCGCCGACCTTTCCCTCGGCAAGGGCCATCACCGGTTCAGTCTCGTCTACATAGCAGAGCATAGCATCGAACTTGGCCGACCCGTCCACGACGCCGACTTTGACGCCACGGTCCTCGAGCACCTCGCAGAGGTTCTCAATGGGGTCGAGACCGAGCTCCCAGGCCTGCCGTAGCTCGAGGGCGACCTCCTCCACCTGATCGAGGGAATCGGCCCGGCGGTTCAACTGCTCAGGGAAGCTGAAGCTGAGCAGCTGACCCACGATGGTCTCCGCCTCGACATAGCGCTCCAGCCACTCCTGGACGCGGGCCGCCAGCGCGCCCTTCTGTTTGGCCGGCAGTGACTTGCGACACCGGAACGCGGAGGCGGAGAAATGAAGGTCCGTGGGCCGGAAGAAGTACTCGCTCCTCACCCCGAGTTCCCGCGCCAGGCCTAGCAGCACCGAGGAGCCAGGCATAGCGAGGTCCCTCTCATACTTCGAGACGGCCATCTTGCTGACACCTACGCGCTTCCCGAGCGTCTCCTGGCTCAGCCCAGCCGCCCGCCGCGCGATCTTCAGCCGCTCTCCGATCATCCTCTCCCTCCTCTCCCGCCAGTTTACATTCTACCATGTGTCCGTCATTCTGTAAACCAAGGATCTGGGGACGAGTACGGCGAGCAGACGCCAAACGTCGGTGCGGCGACCAGCGGATAGGAGGACGGAGGCTTGGAACAGGCGCTAATTCGTTCTGTCCCCGATATCGCCGGTATCTCTCCCTCGGCGGGAGTTGTGCTCTGGAACCATTCGGGTGCGCCTGTGCTCAACACCGGCTATTCACGCTCTGCCTAATGCATGGTAGAATCATCGGCCAGACCCACGCCATTAAGGAGACCTTTGGTGCGCCTGTAGGCTCTACACCCCAGTCCTGAGGTACTGTTCGAGCTGCTTGCGAGAGCAGCCAGTTAGCCACACCAGGAAGGAGAGCCAAATGGCGCACACCGACTTGGCAGGAAAGGTCGCACTCGTTACCGGCGCCAATAACCCCATGGGCATCGGCGCCGCAGTCGCCCGGGCCTTGGCGCGGGCCGGCGCGAAGGTCTTCATCGCCTACCTCCGGGTGCCAGCGGAACAGGAGCATCCCTTCGCTGTCACCGATCAGCAACCGTACACCCCGGGTGGGGAACAACCGTCTGAGCCGGGCTGGGCGTTGTACAGCTTCATGCGGATGAAGCAACCGGACGACGTACTCAAGGCCATCCGTCAAGAAGGCGGCACGGCCGCAGCCTGGGAGGCTGATCTCGCAAACGCGGCGACCATTCCTACTCTCTTTGACCGGGCCGAGTCTGAGTTCGGACCAGTGGACATCCTGGTCAACAACGCGGCCCACTGCTGCGCCGCGGACACGGTAGACGCGTTGACGGCAGATGTCATTGACCGGACCTACGCGGTCAACCTACGAGCTCCCTTGTTGTTGACCGCAGAGTATGTGCGCAGGTACAAGCGCCACGGCTTGAGGTGGGGCCGCGTCATCAATCTCAGCACGGGGCCCGCGCAGCACTTCACCACACAGATCACCTATGGCGCCAGCAAAGCGGCCCTGGAAGCTGCCACGCGAGCCACTGCAACGGCGATCGGCCCGCTCGGAATCACGGTGAACGCGATTGCCCCTGGTCCCATCCAGACCGGGTACATATCACCCGAGTCGGAACGGGAGTTGCTGCCCGACACGCCGATGAGGAGGCTCGGACAGCCCGATGACATCGCCAACGCTATCGCTTTCCTGTGCTCAGACCGGGCCGGCTACATCACCGGTCAGGTGCTGAGAGTCACGGGCGGGCGGGACCTTGGGTGAGCCGGCGACGGAGGGGCAACGCGAGGCCCACCGCGGGGCTCTGCTCAAGAGCCTGGAGATGCTGCTGGATGGGTACTGCTGAGTGGGTTGCTTCGGCAAGGCAGTCCCGGAGCTGCTGGAGACGCAAGCCAGGGAGGTTTCGGCACTGCCATGTCAAATCAATCGGTATATTGAGCACGGCGATATGGAGAGCGGCAATGGAAGACGGGCGCGCACGTATACAGGAGTGGCTGCGCTGGTGCCTGGGAGAAGGCCGGCTCAAGCTGGAGAGCTACCGGGCCCTGCCGGGGTACTCGAACTGCGAGATCGTGGCGTGCGAGACCGATCAGGGAACGGCGGTCCTTAAGGTCTATGCTGCCGACCTCGTTGACTATGCTCGCCTCGGGCCTGTGGCCACCGCACGGAAGCACGCGCTGGTGCTCCAGGAGCTACCTGCCCTCGGCGTTCCCACCCCGCGCTTTCTTGGCTTCGCCAGCCGCGGAGAGGAGGCGGCTCTGGCGATGGAGTGGATAGATCCCCAACCACTGACCGCGCGCGCCCGTCTCGAGGCGGCTCGGGTGCTGGCAAGGCTGCATGCCATCCCTCTTTGCGATCTGAGCAGAGAACTCGCCGACCTGGTGGTCCGGTCAACTCCGAATCGGAGCTCCCCGGGGGAGGTACCGGGGGCGCCCCCTAAGAGGGAGGAGACTCTGCAGCATGGAGACTACTACGCGCCCAACCTCGCGGTGACGGGAGAGGGGGTCAGGGTCATGGATTGGGACTTTCTCGCGCTCGGCGACCCGATGTGCGACCTTGCATTCTTGCTCAGGGGAGACATGCTCAGGGAAGAGCGGGAGAGGGTTGACGTGGAAGCAGGGATCCTCGCCTATCAGAATCTGCGTCCAGTGGATTTCGCCCGATTGGACTGGCACCTGGCCTGCTTCCAGGCTTACTGGCAGGCGCGAGGAGAAGGTGGTTAGCTAGGTCTCATCCACTCTCACGCGATGGCGCCTGCCACCTGCGCGGCACCAATCAGCAGGGCGTAGGCTAGGCCGAGCAGGCGGGACGCCTGCGCTCCCAGGGTGGCGGCCGCCCCAGATCAACGCAGGGGCACGACATGTCGTGCCCCTACGTCTTGGCGGGCGTGGGCACGCCCGCCCTACAGTGAGTGGAGTGTGAGACGGAAGCTTCACCTCCTTCCGGGCGCGCTCTTCGTCCGACCGGAGGTCGGACCCACGGGAAGAACCGCCTCCCGGTCGGCTATCCGCAGCAATCTGCCACTGGGAAGCTGCAGCGCCCATTCGATGCCGACTTGGGTGAGGAATTCGGCATCGTGACTCACGACCAGCAGCGCGCCGCGATACTGGGCGAGGGCGGCGGCGAGGCGGGCGCGGGAGGGTTGGTCGAGATGGTTGGTCGGCTCGTCCAGGAGCAGGAAGTTCGGTCTGGCAAGAATCAGCTTGCAGAGTGCGAGGCGCGCCCGTTCGCCGCGGCTGAGGGTGCCGACCCGCTGATGGAGGCGCTTGTCGCCGAAGAGGAAATGGGCCAGGGCGCTGCGCACGTGCTGGGGCGTGCCGAAATCCAGTGACTCGGCCTCCTGCCAAATGGTATGGTCGTCATTCAGATCCTCCAGCTCCTGGCGATACCAGCCCAGCTCCAGATTCCGGCTGCGATGAATGCTGCCTGTGTCCGGCGGGAGGTCGCCGGTCAGGAGGCGCAGGAGGGTAGTCTTCCCCGCGCCGTTCTCTCCGATGAGGCCCAGGCGCGCAGTCGCACCGACGTCAATCGAGACGCGGTTCAGCACCCGCTTGTCCCCGAACGACTTGCAGAGATCTTGGGCCAAGATGGCCGGCGCGTGCAGCGGTGTCTTCACCGAGAAGGAGATCTTCACGTGCCGCGCCTTGGACTGGGCCGGCACCTGCTTCTCCAGCTTTGCGACCACCTTCTCGCGGGCGTGCATCAGCTTGTAGTTGCTTTGCTTCATGGCGGTGCGGATGATACCGCGCTGGCGCTCAAGTTCGCTCTGGAGCTTCGCCGCGGCGCGCTGCTGGGTAAGGGCCTGCCGGTTGCGGAGGTTCACGAACTGGGAGTAGTTGCCGGGGTAGGACTTCAGAGCGCCGGAGTTGTCCAGCAGCAGAATCCTCCTGACGACGCGATCCAGGAACGCGGGCAGGTGGGAGATGACGAGCACAGACTGGGGCACGGACGAGAGGTACTCACCCAGCCAGCCCACCGCCTCTTCATCAATGTGGTTGGTGGGTTCGTCGAGCAGCAGGAGCTCCGACTGCTGAAAGAGCAACCGCGCGAGCGCCAGCCGACTCTTCTGCCCGCCGGAGAGGGTGGTGACCTTCTGGTCGAGATGGACGTGGCTCAACCCCACACCGACCAGGATATCGAGGATCGCGTCTTCGGCGCGATAGCCTTCCTTCTCGAGGTATTGCTCCTCAAGCCGTACGCGCTCGTTTACCAGCTCCTCGAGACGCTCCTGCCCGACCGGGCCTTTCACCAGCGCATCTATCTCGGCAAGCCGGTGCGAGAGCGCGCGCAGGCCACGACCGTCGAGCAGGAAAGACAGCACGTCCGTCTCGCGCTGAAGGCCGCGCAGCGTGAGATGCTGGGGGATATAGCAGATGCTGTCTTTCCGTCGCCGCGTCAGCAGCACGTCGCCGTCGTCAGGCTGCAAGTCGCCGTGGAGGACGCGCATGATGCTGGTCTTACCGGCTCCGTTGTCTCCGACCAATCCGACCTTCTCCCCGTCGGCGATCGTAAAGGACAGGTCGCGCACGACCTGCCGTTCACCAAACGTGATCGTCAGCTTCCTCACCTGCAACATCGCCATTCCCTTTCTCGCTATCATCCTGCCAAGGGTGTTGCCTGTGGGGAGGCCGATGAGAATGAGGAAACCACAGGCGCTTGGCTTGCCTGTGGTCTTGCGGACTTCGAGAACCGTATGGAGAAACGCTAAAGGTGTGGACCAGCAGGCAAACGTCCGTTCCAGCCCGCGCAAGCGCGCGCGCGGGCCGACTGAGCGCGAAGGACAATGGTCAGGAGGTACCTGCTGGTGATCATGGTGGGGCTATGGTAGCGGCGGGAGGGAGGGGTGTCAAGCGCGGCGGCGGGCGCGAGGATGGTAGAAAGCGGTGTCCGTCCCGCTGCAGGCGGGCGGACGGCATTGTGTCCAGATTGATTCCTCCCCCTCCCCTTCGCTCCGCTCAGGGTCGGGGTCGGAATGACAGATTGAATGGGTGGCATCCTAAGCCGGATGCGGCCGCCCGATGAGGTTGAGGAACTCGTTGCGCGTGGCGACCGAGTCGCGGAACGAGCCGAGCACCGAGGAGGTGGTCATCATCGAGTTCTGCTTCTCCACCCCGCGCATCATCATGCACAGGTGCCGCGCCTCGATGATCACACCGACGCCGTCGGCCTCGATGCCGTCCATGATGGCATGGGCGATCTGCTCGGTGAGCCGCTCTTGAATCTGCAAGCGCCGCGCGTACATGTCCACCAGCCGGGCCAGCTTGCTGAGGCCGAAGATCTTGCCGCGGGAGAGGTAGCCGATGTGGCAGCGGCCGTAGAACGGGAGCATGTGGTGCTCGCACAGGCTGTAGAGCTCGATGTCCCGGGCGATGATCATGTTGTTGGTGGGCTGGGTGAAAATCGCCCCGTTGATCAGCTTCTGGATATCGGCGCGGTAGCCCGAGGTGAGGAACTCGAAGGAGGTGGCGACGCGCGTCGGGGTCTTGAGCAACCCCTCGCGGTCGGGGTCCTCGCCGATCTCGGTGAGCAGTTCGCGGATGAGTTGTTGGACGCGGTCGTGGTTCATGGTTAGGGTCTAGGGTTTAGGGATTAGGGTCTAGGGGCCAGGCCCATTGTTATCTTGCGACGCGCGAGGGCTTTCTCCTGCCGCCGCTGGGCACGGCAGGCCGTGCCCGCGATGTCGTGCTGAATCCCAAAGAGGTTTCGGCTTTCTCCTGCCGCCGCTGGGCACGGCAGGCCGTGCCCGCGATGTCGTGCTGAATCCCAAAGAGGTTTCGGCTTTCTCCTGCCGCCGCTGGGCACGGCAGGCCGTGCCCGCGATGTCGTGCTGAATCCCAAAGAGGTTTCGGCTTTCTCCTGCCGCCGCTGGGCACGGCAGGCCGTGCCCGCGATGTCGTGCTGAATCCCAAAGAGGTTTCGGCTTTCTCCTGCCGCCGCTGGGCACGGCAGGCCGTGCCCCTACAGGCGCGTGCGGGTGATCTCGGCGGCGACGCTGCGGGCGAAGCGCAGGGCGGAGGGCTTTTCCACCTCCACCGTCACCTGCTGCACCATGGGATACTCCAGGCAGAGGTCGGCGATGGCCTGGGCGAGGGCCTCGACGAGGCGGAACTGCGAGTTCTCGACGGCCTCGAGGACGCGCTTCTTCAGGGCGCGATAGTCCAGCGTGTCCTCGAAGCGGTCGGTGCGGCCGGGCAGGTGCAACTCCGCGCCGAGCGCGAGGTTGATGACCACGTCCTGTTTCTCGCGTCGCTCCTCGTCGTTCACGCCCAAGATGCAGCGGGCGCGGAGGTCTTTGATGAGTAGTTTGTCCATGATAGGGTCTAGGGTCTAGGGTCTAGGGGTTAGGGTCTAGGGTCTAGGGTCTAGGGTCTAGGGTCTAGGGGATAGGGGATAGGGGATAGGATAGCGCTTGGTCTGGTATCCCTGACTCCTTAGACCAGGTGTCTTCCGCCGTCTACGTAGATGACCTCCCCGGTGATGAAGGTGGAGCGCAGCAAGTATAGCACGGCCTCGGCGATGTCACACGCGTCGCCGTGGCGCTGGAGGGGGACGGTGTGGGTGAGGCTGTCCAGGTAGCTCTCATCCCGGCCCGGCGGGGGAAGGATGAGGCCGGGGGCGACGCCGTTTACGGTGACGTCGGGGGCGAAGGCGAGGGCGCATCGGCGGGTCAGCTCATAGAGAAGGCGCTTGCTGAGGAGATAGGCGACATGCGTGGGATCGTCGTCAGCAAGACGCGAGTCGAGCAGGTTGACGATCTTGCGTCTGCCACCGCGCTGGGCCAGCGCGCGGGTCAGATAGAACGGGACCCAGGCGTTGACCAACTGGTTGTGCGTGAGATCGTCGAAGGCGAGGTCCTGTAACGTCCCGGCGGGGAAGATGGAGGCGCTATTCACAAGGAGATCTATCTCGCCGGCCACGGCCACGGCGCGGTCGAGCAGGGACTCGTACTCCGCGCGCTGGGTGAAATCCGCCTCCACGCTCCAGGCCTGAACGCCGAGATTGCGGAGTTCCGCCAGCAGCCCCTCTGCCTCCGCGCCCGAGCGGCGATAGTGGACGACGACGTTGACACCCTCGCGTGCGAGAGCTGCGGCAATCGCGCGGCCGATCCGTACCGCCGCGCCTGTTACCAGGGCGGTCTTACCCGCCAGTGATTCGTGCGCCATGCCCTATGCTACCAACTGATCTATCTTCGCCGCCATGACGAAGTCGTTCCGCGATAGCCCCTCGACCTTATGCGTGGTCAGTTCGAGCTTCACCTTGTTGTAGAAGACATGGATGTCGGGATGGTGGTCCTCCTCGCCGGCGAGGCAGGCCACATCATTCACGAAATCCATCGCCTCCTCGAAGTCGTCGAACGCGAACTCGCGCGCCAGCGACTCCTTCTCCAGGGCCCAGTCCCTGACCTCCCGGTGAAGCTTCGCGGCCTCCTCGGGAGAGAGCGCCGACGGCTCCGGCTGACAGCTTTGATGAGCAAGCCCCATTCCACTTCCTCCCCCGTATTACTGGAAGCCCCTGGCGGGCTAAAGCCCGCCCTACCGGATCGCTCCGCGCAGGTCGTCCGGCGTCATCCGCCTCCCGCCGCGGATCAGCTCGCGCGCCGCCTCCACCTTATCCCAGACATTGCACAGCATCGCCCCCCGCACTTTCCCGTCGGCGAGGTAGTAGAGCACGCCGGTGTCGTACTCCTTCTGCCAGTCCGCGAACACCTCCAACCGCGGGTCCACGTCGCCCACCGCCTCGTAGCCGAACGCGAACAGGTCGGAGAAGAAGTACGGCAGGTGATCGTACGGCTGCCCC
>CAZUGW010000035.1:0-15544 GCA_964620055.1 uncultured bacterium | reverse complement strand
GGTACGAGAGATCGAGGTCCGGGTCGAAGTACCCCGCGGCCCAGCCGTCGCGCACCGCCAGGTTCACCTCGGCGGAGGCGAGAATGTCCGATATCGTGTGCGGCGGATTGCCGAACCAGGCGAACGGCTCGGGCGACCCGATGTTCTCGGGCACGACCTTTTGCCCGTAGAGGTCCTTCTGCACCACATACGGGAAGAACAGCCCGGAGAACTCGCCCTCCCCGCCCCAGGTGCGAATGTGCTTCTTCGCGTCGCCGAGCGGCACGTCGTCGAAATAGAGCACGCGCTGCATCGTGAGCGGGAAGTTGGCGGCGAAGACCCGGTAGTCCAGCCCGGAAGCCGCGTAGTGCGGCGCGAACCAGGCGACCGGCGCGGGGAGCTTGGCCCGTTTGAACTCGTTCAGGGCCGAGTTGATCCGCCCTTGCACCCAGGTCTGCGAGTCCCCAGGGACCGGCCCTTGATAGGTGAGCGCCCAGTCTTGTGTGGGATCGGCGGTGACGCGGTAGAACTCGAAGTCATCGCCGGTCACCCCGGTATAGGGGTTCGCGGTGGAGTCATACTGATGGGTGTAGCCCTCACTGATGAGCTGCCCGCCCTTCGCGATCAGGTACTTCAGCGTGGCGATGAAGTCCGGCGACTGGGAGAGGCGGAGGCTCTGCGGCGCCCCGCCGGAGTAGTAGCCGAGCGGGTCCTGATAGGACGGGATCACCGCCACCAGGAACGGGACGTGCTCGCTGTAAAGGTAATCGGCGATGGCCCGCAACCCGGTGGGCGACCGCGTCGGGTCCACGTCCTCGATCCGGATCAAGGCGCGGTGAGTCGTGGCGTGGTTGACGCCCAGAATGTCGTGCAGGGCATCGGCGAAGGCGATGTAGCGATCCGTGCCGGAGACGTAGGAGAACGGAACGTCGGCCACATACCAGAGGTTGGCCCCGTGGACCAGGTACGGCGTCCAGGTGTTCGTCGCGGGCGCATAGGACCAGGCCGGGACGGTGACGCTGGAGGCGAGGTTGCCCACGATGGCCTGCTCGGGGTCGGCCAGGTCCTTCGTGAACGTCGTGTTCTTGTAGATCACCTCCGGATAGCCGATGTGGTCGAGACCCAGGAACATGAACCCGAATCGGGACTGGAACAGCGGGTTCCAGTAGTTGTCCGGGGTCCACGCCACCTGCCAGAGGTTATAGCCGAACCAGACGAGGGGCTTGGTGGAGGTCATCACGTCGGACTTGAAAGCCGCGGGAAGCGGGTTGTTGTAGACGGTCCCGAGGTAGAACGTCGTCGCATAGCCGTTGAGCCGGCCCGCGGTGTAACTCTCCACGGGCAGGATAGTGTAGGTATAGGGGAAGTGACCCAACAGGCTGGCCAGATTGCGCGCGTGAACGGCTCCGATCCAGCCGTAGGTCCCAGAAGAGTCGTAGAGGATCAGCGCAGAGGGGGCCGGCGCCGGCGGCGGTGGGGATTTGGCGGGCCGGGCCGCGCCTGCGCTGAGAACGATCAGGGCGGCTACGAAGGCTGCGGCGCGACCGAAACGGGCACTCATCTCGAACTCCTTCGTTCGCTTGCTGCCACTCTCTGCACTTGGCCGTTACCCCGATTCGCCGCAACTCCCTTGGGAATCATGTCACCATCCGCCTACATCTGCATCTTCTTTGTCGAGAAGCGCGCGGGTTACCCACACCTGTGGAATTCGCTGTGGGTTCCGGGGGACAGATGGTGTGCTTTCAGCTTGACGGAGACCGCGAAAGCCATGTATGATTTCCGCGACATAACCTGCGGGAGGAGGAGAACATGCACTATCTGATCGTGCAGCACACCATGGAGGACTACGGAAAGTGGCGGCCCGTCTTCGACGCGCATGAGGGCGTCAGACAGACCTACGGGGTTCGCGACGCCCAGGTGTTCCGGAACGTCGAGAACCCGAACGAGCTGTTGCTCAAGTTCCGCGTCGACAGTGTGGAACGCGCGCAGAAGCTCGCCCATTCGCAGGAGCTCAAGGACGCGATGGCCGACGCCGGGGTGGTGGGAATCCCGGAGGTCTTCTTCGTCGAGTCAGAGTAAGAAGTCCAGCGGCGGTCTGCTTAGGCCCAGTGTCGCGCGGTCCGCTTGCCCATCGGAATCGGCTCGTCCGGCGACGGCATCGGCGGGTAGTCCGGGTGAGGAAGGTCCGGGACGAGGTCGCCGATGCGCACGGCTTGGCCGGTCTTGATGCTCTGGTTGGCCGCGACGCCGACGAGGATGGAGTAGGCGCCCGCGCGGTAGTCGGCCGCGTGGAGGTACTTGTCGGACGGCGGGTTCGGGTTGAACAGGTCGTCCAGCAGCCGCTCGTCCCCGCCGCCGTGCCCGCCCTCGCCCTTCCACACGTCGAGCGCATGGGGCGCGCCGAAATGCGGGAAGACCTTGAGCGTGGTCCCCTCCGGGATCAACTCGCCGGGCACCGAGCCGTCGCCGGAGATGTACACCGTTTCCTGGCACTTCTGCTCCAAGCGGCCCTTCGACCCGTTGAAGGCGATGTTGTACCCCTCCCAGGGCATGAAGGCATTGAGCGAATAGCTCATGCGGACGCCGTTGTCGTACGTGACGGCCAGCTCCATCGTATCCTCGATGTCAATCTGGTCGCTGAACACGCACCGGTCGCGGAAGTAGCCGTCGTATTGCTCGTTATCGAGGTACATGGAGCGCAGATGCTCGTTGCCCGCGATGTCCAGATAGAACGCGCACTGTTCCTTCTCCCCGCAGTCCAGGCAGCGCTCGGAGCGATTGGTGAGACCGTAACGATCCGCCGTCTTCGGCGTGTAGAACCTGCGACCGCCCAGCGCGTACACCGACTTGGGGACAGTGGAGAGCCACCAGTTCACGATGTCGAAGTGATGGGTGGCCTTGTGGACCAGCAGTCCTCCCGAGTTCTCCTTGTTCCGATGCCAGCGGCGGAAGTAGTCCGCCCCGTGCCGGGTGTCGAGCAGCCAGTTGAAGTCCACGGAGAGCACCTCGCCGATCAGCCCGGACATGAGCACGTCCTTGATCTGGGTGCGGGGCGGAGAATAGCGGTAGTTGAAAGTGACCACGCACCGCTTCCCGGTCTTGCGCTGCGTCTCCACGATGCGGCGGCACTTCTCATCATCCGTGGTGAGGGGCTTCTCGGTGATGGCGTCGCAGCCCATCTCCATCGCCGCGCAGATATACGCGTCGTGGTGGCAGTCCTTGGTAGTGACGATCACGCAGTCGGGCTTGGTTTCGCGAACCATCCGCGCGAAATCCTCCGCGGCATAGCCCGGCGCCGTCGCCCCCTTCTCGGCGGCCCAGTCCACGCGTTGCTTCAGCCGGCCGGCGTTGGTATCGCAGAACCCCACCATCTCGGCGATCTCGCGATAGGTCTCGACGACGGCCTGGCTGTACATCCCGCCGCGACTGCCCACGCCGACTTGGACGTAACGCTTTCTGCTCATGTCTGCTCTCCGGGGAGGTGATGGAAAGGGGGTTCGACGTGGGGGAGGGGGGGTCCTTGGAGGACAGGCAGGTCGGGGGAGAAACTGGCGACAGGACTTGCGGCCCCTCGTGATAATTAGTATAATGTAATGGAATAATTATTCTAGTGTGGTGAGATAATGGCTGAAACCTCAGGATACCATGACATCGGGGCGGAGTTGCGGAAGCGGCTGCGACAGCCCGCGCCGGGGCGCGTACAACTGCTGACCGGCCCGCGGCAGGTGGGGAAGACGACGCTGCTGCTCGAGATCGCAGGGGAGTGGGGCGAGCAGGCTCTGTATCTGGCGGTGGACGCGCCGGAGGCGGCCTTGCCGGGGTGGTGGGAGCAGCAGTGGCAGCGCGCGGCGCGCCTGGCGTCTCAGGGGACGGTCCTGCTGCTCTTGGACGAGGTGCAATACCTCCCCGACTGGGCGCGGCGGCTGAAGGCGGAGGTGGACCGCGTGCGCCGCCAGCGGCTTCCCTTGCACATCGTGGTCACCGGCTCGGCGGCCCTGGGCCTGGGCGCGGGGAGTCGGGAGACCATGGCGGGGCGGTTCGAGCGACTGGTGATCTCTCACTGGTCGGCGCGGGACCTGGCGCGGGCGTTCGGGTTTTCGCCGGAGGAGGCGGTGAACGTGGTAGTGCGGCTGGGCAGCTTCCCCGGCGCGATGCCTCTACGGGACGACTTGCCCCGGTGGCGGGCTTACGTCCGCGACAGCATCATTGACCCGGCCCTGGGGCGCGACCTGCTGGCGCTGGAGTTGGTGCGAAAGCCGGCCTTGCTGCGGCAGGTGTTCGCCATCGCCGCGGCGCATCCGGCCGAGATCGTGTCTCTGCACAAGATGGCGGGGCTGCTGGCTGAGCAGGGGACGATGGCGACGATCGCCCACTATCTGAGCCTCCTCGGTCAGGCGCACCTGGTGGCCGCGGTGAGCAAGTTCGCGCGCGGCGAGGTGAGGCGGCGGGCCGCGCCTCCCAAGCTCCTCCCACTCAGCAACGCCTTTCTCGCGGCGGCCGAGGAAGGGCCGCTCCCCGAGGCCAGACGCGACCCGGAGCGTTGGGGAAGATGGGTGGAGAATGCCTGTCTGGCCTTCGCCATCAACCGCGGGCAGACGGTGCACTACTGGAGAGAGGAGCCGCGCGAAGTGGACGCGGTGGTAGAGGGAAGCTGGGGCAAGTGGGTGCTGGAGGTGAAGACCGGGTCGTTCACGTCGCGGGACCTCGGCGGCTTGCTGGAGTTCAGCCGCCGCCATCGCGCCTATCGGCCGTTGGTGGTGTGCGGGGAGGCGGAGCGTGACGTGGCGCGCGCGGCGGGGGTGGAGAGCGTGACGTGGCAGGAGTTCCTGTGGAATGGGGTGGAGGGCGTTGGGTAGAGAGAGCGACTACCCCACCAACTCCATCAACCCCTCCACGATCTCTCTCAACTCATCCGCGCTGATCGCTCCGATCCGCGCGCCCAGCCGTTCGGTAGAGAGAGTTCGGACCTGAGACATCTTCACCCACGACTCGCGCGGCAGGTCGCCGCTGTGCAGTTGGTAACTCAGGGGATACCCGGGTCGCTGCGGCTTGCTGGTAATGGCGAGACCGATCACGACCTCCGTGCGGGTGTTGAACGGCTCGTGACTGATGATAAGCACGGGGTGCTCACCGGCCTGCTCGCGACCACGGGTCGGGCTGAGATCGGCCCAGTACACCTCCCCCCTCAGTATTCCGGCCACTCATCCACCCCCATGCCCTCCTCGGCCATGGCCCTCTCCTCCTCCGGGTCGGCCTTCGCGAGCGCCGCCAAGAGACGCTCGCGGCGTTGCCGGCGCAGTTCCCCCTCCAGGGCGACCTGAACCACGCGGCTCCGACTCGGATATCGCCCTCTGCGAACCAGCGAATCCACCTCTTGGAGCGTCTTCTTATCAACTGTCACCGCGATCTTGCTTGCTGGCATCATCCCTGACCTCAGTATGACATTCTATCATACCGGGCGCAGAACGGCAAGCTCGCGGCCCGCTCGTAGCTGGTAGAGTGCTGTCCTCACCGCAGGGAACGCTCTCCTGACGGCGTACCCACCACGCGCGAGGGTACGATGACACTGATGAACCCAGCGCGGAAGTTGCTGCTCCTGATCGCCCTACTCGTGTGCGCCGCGGGCGTTCTCGCGGGATGCGGGCCCGCGCGCCGGGAGGAGCGGAAGGTGACGCGGGAGATGGAACGCGCCGCCAGGAAGGCTGAGGCGCAGTCCGGCGAGATCGTCTGGCGGGTGAAGACGAACCGGAAGGTCGTCGCGCTCACTCTGGACGACGGCCCCGACCCGAAGTACACGCCTTTCGTGCTCGACCTGGCCCGCAGGGAGCGGATCAAGCTTACGTTCTTCCTTATAGGCCGGGAGATTGAGGCGCACCCGGATCTCGCCCGGCAGGAGGTGGCCCAGGGCCACCAGATCGGCAATCACACCTGGGATCACCCGGAGATGACCCTGGAGGGCGAGCGTCAGGACATCGCCGAGATCGAGCGGTGCGAGGATGCGATCGAGCGGATCAGCGGCCGGCGCACCCGCCTTTTTCGCCCGCCGGGGGGCGACTACGCCAGCCCGGGGGATACGGCGATCCGGCGACGCGTGCTGCGCCGCGTGGGCAACGGGGGGATCATCCTGGCGCACACGGGACACCTGAAGCAACCGCCCGCGCGACCGGCGCCGCCGAGGCTCAGGCCTCTGCGGCGCTTGCGAATCGTCCGGGCGATCAGGCCTTCGCAAGGACAACTCCGGGTGCTGCGGTAGCTAGCTCGCCCAAATCTCGCGCCCTGCGGCCGCGTTTTTCGATCCACATATTCGTGGGATAGGGGTGTCTACGCGGAGACGGGGAGAGTCCGCCGCGGGTGGACCTTTCGGCCTCCCCGTCGCGCGTATCATTCTCAATGGCGACAGCAGGTACTGAGCCAGGCCAACAGTCAGCAGGGGAAAGGCGGTGGGCCGGGCGGCGCCCGCGACGATCCTGGGGAAAGAGACTCGTCTCTGAACTGGGGACGAGAGTCTGCGAGTGGCGGGAATCCGGGGGAGACTTCGGGGACTTCCGGTCTCCCAGAGAGAGACTTCTCCCAGGGCCAGAGACGGCCGGGGGCGCGGGTGGGGCGAGGCCGGCACGGGGATCGCGTTGGTCATGTCAGTGTCTCTCCTTGGTAATCGGGGCGGGGAAGTCAGAGAGTGGGGAATGGGGAATAGGGAATCGGCGATGGTGGACAGAGGCGATGGCCCTTTTCCCAGGACATGATACCATACGGTGTCAAGGGGTTCTGGGGTAAAAGCAGGTAAGTTACGGGTGTTTCATGGTGAGGAAAAGTGATGGGGAACGGCAGAAATGCGAAGAGGCGATAGGCGAAGGGGCGAGAAGACGGGAGGGGAGGGGCGGAACGCGGAGGAGCGCGAATAGGGTCGTGATCCGGCCTAGGAATGGCAGGAGGCGAGTTCATATCCAAAGGCCGGAAGGGAACGGCCGGGGACGGGGGCTTCGGCACTGCGTGCCGAAGCAATGGAACCTGTGTGGGCGCTAGGGCTGGGCAGGGGCGGGAGGCTACCGAAAGCGTGGCGCTTGGCGGTCCCTCTTGGCAGAGGTGGGCCAATCTCGTATAATGGCGCTGCCAGAGAATGGTGGCGCTTTCCCGCCGTCCTGTGACAGAAGCGGTAGGGGTCGATTGGAGCCTGATGATGCCAGACATTCTGTCGTGTGTTAACCTGAAAGGAGGTGTGGGGAAGACTGCCCTAGCGGTGAATCTCGCGGCCTACGCGGCGAAGTGCGGGATCAGGACCCTTCTGATTGATTGCGATCCGCAGACAAACGCGACGTTTTGCCTTATGTCGCCGCAGGCATGGCACAGGCACGCCACGGAGCACGGGACTCTGGCCAACGTGCTGGGCCTGCGAACGTACTCGGAGGCAGATGGCAGAGCAAGAGATCCTGGGGGCGTACTGGTACGGAACGTGAGGCCGAATCTGGACCTCCTGCCGTCTCATTTGGAGTTGTTCGCTATGGACCTGGACTTGGCGGGCACGACGGCGCGCGAGTCCATACTTAAGCGGAAGCTCGAGTCGTGCCTAGCGGGCTACGCCCTGGTCATTTGTGACTGCCCCCCCAATCTGACTTTGCCCACTCAGAACGCCCTGGCGATGAGTTCCCACTTCATCGTGCCCGTCGCTCCGGATTTCCTCGCAGGGATAGGCGTCGGAATGCTCCTGGACAGGGTGCGCGAGATCGGTGAAGGGCTTGAGGTGGATCTCAAGAACGTGGGCATCGTGATAGGTAGGGCGGGCCGGAAGTCCATTCATCGGGAGAGCATCGCGGCCGCGCTGCGGGAGAAGTTTGGCGAGTTGGTGTTTCCGACAGAGATCAAGGAACGGGTCAGTGTGTCAGAGGCGGCGTCGCTCCAGAAGAGCGTTTTCGAGGTGGGGAACAGAGCAGCGTCGCGCGAGTTCACGGCGGTGTGCGAGGAGGCACTTCGCAGAATGGGTTGGGACTAATGAGAACTCACGAGTTGGCGCGACAATTGCAGAAGGCGGCGGCGGCCCTTCTCGAAGGGCCGGACGTGGAGATCTCCCGGCTGGCTGGGGAGGTCCCGGTACGGAGGCAGGTGCACAAGCGGGAGGACTTTCGGATCGCGCACCTGGCTCCAGTGGTTGCGGTCCGGAGGCAGGGGCAGGGGCGGCAGGACGTGCCAGAGCAGGCCAAGCTGGAGGCGATAGCGGAGATCCTCTCGCTGACCAAGGTGCAATTGCGGAGTTTCGTGGAGCGCTTCCGCTTGCCGGTACGCATTCTCAGTAGGGACTCGGCGTGGAACGTAGTGGGGAAGCTTGTCGTGTTCTTCAGAGAGCATCCTGAGGAGGTCCAGCGGATACGCACCCAGGCCAGCCGGGCCGGGATAGACGCTAATCCGGAGTTGGCGGCCGCACTGGAGGTGCTGCTTGGCAGGGAGCGATGATCTACCTCCTCCCCGAGACAGAGGCGAACGCGCGACGCTTCGCACATGACCTCCTGGCAGAACTCACCACGACGCATTCCGAGCTTGCCCAGGTCGAGACCGGGTACATCGCCGGGTATCGCGCTGTTGTGTCGCTTCAGGCATGGCGTGAGTTCTACTTCGGTCCGCGGCAGCCAGAATGCGCAACTGAGTTCCTCCTGGAGTGTCAGAACGACGCGTTGCAGTCGGTGGCTCTGTCGCTCTTGGGCATGTGGCGCCCCGCTCTCCAGAGTCTGAGGAGCGCCCTTGAGGGCTGCCTTAACGCCGCGTACTATGCGGACCACCCGGTGGAGGCTCGACTGTGGGGGGTGGGCAAGTTCGATACGACCTTCAGTGGTTTGATTCGGTACTTCGAGGACCATCCAATGCAGGTGTACACTCCTCCGCGACTTAACCCGCTTCCCGCCTTTCGCAAGGAGTACAAGGAGCTGTCTCACGCGGTCCACGCGTCACGAGTATCATTCAGGATGTCCAAGGAGGGACAGATCTCCCTGTCTCGGAACGACGGTCGGCTGCGGTCCATGTGGCTGACGCGGCACCGAAAGACTTTGGTGGCGATGAACCTCCTGCTTTGTGGGCTCTATCGCGAGCAGATAGCCGCGCCTGCGTATGTGAACCTGAGGAAGGCCGTCAGTCTTGTGATCCCGGATCGCCTGCGGGCCGTGATGAGGGCCACGTGGGGCGTGAGGCTGTATGCGGCGCGGGCCTGAGCCACGCGCGGCGGGCAGGCGGTCTAGTACCTAGCGTCAACAGTACTGGCATATGATCGATGGGCATACCAGGCTCATAGCGCCGTTCTGAGGCCGTTTGGAGTTCTCCAGAAGCATGTTCGAACTTCTGTCACGTGGTACTAGCCGCTGGGCCTTCAAGTACGTCGAGTATGCCGTGAACAACGGCGTGGTGGGCGGCTACCCCGACGGCACCTACCAACCCGCGGCCGCCGTGGATCGCGCGCAGATGGCGGTGTTCGTCGCCCGCGCCATGGTGGGCGGCGACGCCAATGTCCCGGCCGGACCCGGCACGGCCTTCTTCCCGGATGTGCCCACCGATTATTGGGCCTTCAAGTATGTGGAGTACATCAAGAGTCAGAGCGTCACCGGCGGCTACCCGGATGGGACGTACCGGCCGGCGCTCGGGGTGACGCGGGATCAGATGGCCGTGTACGTGCAGCGGGCGTTCCATCTGCCGATGTGACAGCAAGCCGAGAGGCGAGATATGCACCCCGTCAAGGTCAGTGACAACGGCCGGTATTTCGTGGATCAAGAGGGCCGCCCGGTTTTCTGGCTGGGAACTACGCAGTGGCAGCTCTTCCGCGAGTACAGCGTGGAGGAAGCTGAGGCGATTCTCGAGAGCGCCAGGAGCCACGGGTTCGCGTTCGCGCAGGTCATGCTCATGGGCGTGGGGGAGGGCACCCAGGCCAACGTGCACGGGGAGAAGCCGTGGAGAGACGACAACCCCCTCACTCCCAACGAGGCCTACTTCCAGCACGTGGATGCCGTGGTCGAGCTCGCCCGCCGCAAGGACGTGGCCATCTCCATGACGGTCTACCACCAGCGTTACCGTGAGCATATCACAGTGGAGAACGCGCGCGCCTGGGCGACCTGGATCGCGCAGCGCTATCGCGACGTGCCGACCCTCGTCTGGTCCATGACACCTGAGGCCCTCCCAGAGTCCGTTCCCGTACTGCGCGAGTTGGCCGCCGGCCTACGGGAGGGCGACGGAGGCCGTCACCTGGTGACTCTGAAGCCGGATCCCGCGCCCCACGCGCCGGGCTTCCTCCATGCGGAGAAGTGGCTCGATTTCACGTGCCTGCAGACCTGGAAGTGGGTGGAGTCCATCTACCCGATGGTGACCGAGGAGTATCAGCTCGCGCCGACCAAGCCCGTCGTCATGGCGGAGGGCGCGTACGAGGAAGGCTCCGAGTACGGCTTCCCGGTCACCCCGCTCTGGATCCGCCGGCAGGCCTACTACTCCTACCTGGCCGGCGCGCATCATACCTACGGGCACAACGATAGTTGGCGGGTGCTGCCCACCTGGCGGCAGGCCCTCGACGCGCCCGGCGCCGGGCAACTGAGCCTCCTCAGGAAGCTCTTTCTCGATCGGAAAGAGTGGTGGAAACTCGTCCCGGACCAGAGCATTTTGGCCACTGGCGGCGAGACCGAGGGCCGGGTGCTAAACCTGGCCGCCCGCCACCAAGACGGCCGGTGGGCCATGATCTATTGCGGCGCGGAGGTCTCCTTCACGGTTGACATGAGCAAGATCAGCGGGGATGAGGCGGAGGCCTTCTGGGTTGACCCCAGGACAGCCGAGCCGGTCGCGTTGGGCCGTTTCGCGACTGCGGGCGTGCAGCCGTTCTCGACCCCCAGTGGATGGGAAGACGCGCTGCTAATCCTGGAAGCGGTGGGCTGACCGCGCCCGAGGCTGTTCGAGGGGGTGACACACGACACACAGCGGCGCTTTCCAGCGCCGCCATGCGCGTGAGTTCGAAGACCTTCCAGTTCCGCTACTTCGACTTTGCGCTCGCCGTCTTGGCCGGCTTCTTGGTGGCCGTGGCCTTGGCCGGAGCAGTCTTGGCCGCACCGGCCTTCGCGGCCGACTTCGCCTTCGCCGCGGCGCTGCCATGGCTGCAGCCGGAGCCCTTTTCGCCGCTACAACTGGCGCCCTTGTGCCCTAGCGTGCAGCCGCCGGCGCTGTGGCCCTTCGCGCTGCAGCCGCTGGTCTTGTGCGACGCGCCGCAGGAGGCGGCCTCTTTGCCACGATAGTGAGACTTGGCAGCGCTGCAACTCTGGTGAGAGGCGCTCGGCGCGCCCGCCACCTTTCCGCTGTCCACGGCCACGGTCTTACCCTTTGCCGCCGGCAGAGTCGCCCCCGCCAAGACCGCGAACACCAACGCCAGGATCACGCCAACCGACACCAGCAACGTCAACCTCGTCCGCAGCTCCATCTCCGACCTCCTTGTGCCTCGTGTAGTCCGTCGTATCCGAGCAAAGCTAGAGGAGTATTGGGTTACAGTATGACGGGGCCGCGAGGAGATTGCGACAATGCTGAGAACGTGTGCAGATATTCCTACAGGCAAATAGGCCTCCCACTCAGCCGGCGGTGCAAGACCAGAGAGTCCTTCGCATGGCGGTAAGGCGGTCGGCGGCCGGCCGCGAAGTGGGTCGCGGCCTGTACGCCAGACGTCTCTACGACTTGCAGACTAGCTGGTTTCATCTCGCACTCCCTCTGGGACGGCGCTCACCAGCCGTGGGCGCTAGCGCAGTGTCGTGATCGCGTGACACCGCGGCCATACCAAGCCTTGACCCGCAGACAGAGCGAGACTATAAGTGACCGCGGCCTTGGCTATTATCTCGGGACGCGGGGGCGGGGGAGAGATGGTCACGACGAGTCTGACCACGCGGCGAGCGCGCCGCGCCAAACGCTAGGAGGTGGAGAGACATGGATCGGATGGTTCGCTCGGGCTTCATCCTCGCGGTTGCGGTGATCGTGTTCAGCGCCGCCGGACTCGCGGCTGATCTCACGAGTCAGCCGACGTTGCTGGATCAGGGATGGCGGGTTACCGACCAAGCCGGTCAGCGTGTCGTGGAGTTGCGCGCACAGGTGCTGGAGGCGGACGCGACTGCCGCGCATCACGCGCTGCGCTTCGTGGTGGAATCGCGCCAGGCCCCGCAGAGCGTGACGGAGTCGGCTGAGACGGAGTCATGGCAGGCGCTCAGCACGGTTCCCGGTGACGACAGCGGGGTCGCCACCCTCCCCTACGCGCTCCTGACGCCGGGCCGTCTCTATCGCTTCCGCGCCGAACTGGTGGACACGGTGTCTGGGGCGGTGATAGGCCAGACGCCCGTCACGCGAGATAGCGGTCTGCTCAGCGCCGCGAGCGTCCCAGTCGCTCCGACCGGCGGTAATGTGGACCTCGATCGAGAGCTTCGGGACCTGGCGCTCAAGGGCACTGGCGAGATGGAAGGCGTACATACGGCCCAGCGCGTGGGGAACAATTGGGTCGAGAGCGGCTCGGGGGACATCACCATCACCTCCCCGAACGGAAGGCTCCTCCTACACTACACCTATACGGCCCAGGGCGCGAGCGCGGCCAGCCTCACCGCGACCGCGACGGCGACCGGCACTTTCACCTTGAAGAACAAGAAGCAGAGCTTCGCGGTGACGATCAGCAACGCCACCGCCCAGATCACGGCCGCGGGACACCGGCGGCAGAGGGGGACAGTCATCCGCCGCACCGGATCGAAGGCCACCGGCACGTTCACCGGGACGGTGGGCACGTTGCCGGTGTCGGGTCTGCTGACCTTGACCGACGGATCGCAGACTCTGGACCTCGGGACGAACACCGGAAAGCACGAGTTCACGATTCAGTTCACCAGGAGCTAAGGGAGCCAGTCGTCTGAGTCGGCGACGTAGCACAGGAGCCGACTTCCCGTCAGCGCCGGAGCGCACGCGCGGGCGGCCGCGACCGCGCCCCTGCGCCACCTCCGGCCTGCTCGCCCAGGGCCTGGCGGAGAGCAGCTTCCTCACGCTCCCGAGCACGCTCGCGAGGCTCCCCGACCACTACGCCCTCGACCCCGCGGCCCAGCGCCTCAGATCATCTTGACGGTGGCGGCGCTACTCCGCCACCAACGCCTTCTTGCTCCGCGTCATCTGCAGCTTCACTTGGGAATCGCGCGACTCGAGGATCGCCAGGCTCATCTCGATGCTCTCCTCGGCCTCGTACTTGCTCATGGTGCCGATGGTGACCAGGTCGCACTCCCGGAGCGTGTTCCAGACGAAGGGCAGGCCGGCCTGCGGGTGGAGGCGGCCGGCCGCGAGCGGTTTGATGGTGAGTACCGGCCGCTTCGCCTTCTTGAAGCACTGCTGCAGCCAGTCGGTCTCGACGTGGCACAGGAAGCCGAGGGCGTTGTAGGGCTGGATATAGGTGGCGACGTCGGCGTCGCACGCGTCCGAGCAGATGATCGAGTGCGGCGTGTGGCTGCTCAGACCGGGGATCATCCCCATCTCCCGCACGAAGGCGAGGTGCTCGACCAGCAGCGGCTGGAGGCGACGGTTGGGGAGGTCGAGCAGTCCGTCGGTGATGTTCTGGTGGGGGAAGCAGAACTGCGCGCCCAGGTTCTTCGCGTTCTCCACGGCCTGCTTCCAGGTGTCGGGCTGGCCCCACTCCGGGTAGGAGGGGGTGGCGATCCACAGCATCTCCACGCCCACGCGCTGCTCCACCTCCCGCAGCGCCTCCCGCACGAACTCGCTGGCCATGCTCATGAAGGCGTTGCAGCCCGCCCGCGCGAAGACCTCCACGAGATCGGCGATCTTCGTCGGCGTGTCGAACAGCTCCGTGATTAGCCGGTCCTTGGCCTCCGTCCAGTGAGAATAGCCGAGGATCCAGTTGCTGCCGCACACCAGCCGCGGCAGCGAGATTCCACCGACCTCAGTTCTCGGGAAACCTGCCATCGTACCTGCTCCTTACGAAACTGCCATCTCCCTTACCTATACCACGCCAGCGCGCGCGCGCCTGTGCCGCGGCCGGCCATTTCCGTGCGAGTCAAGGGGCCTCCCCGGTTCGGCAGGAGGCCCCTTGCAGACCCTTGCGTCAGGTTGTGTCCAGCGGGCTAGAAGTATCCCGTCAAACTCGCGTACCACGTGCCGTCGAGGTCGCCGGCCACCACCGCCACGTCCATGGTCCAGTCGTGGTAGTTCACGCCGGCGCCCGCGGTGAGCGCGCCTTCATCCCCCCAATAGCCCGCGCGCAAGGCCCAACTCCACGCGGGGAAGCAGAAGGTGCGCTCCAGCCCGACGCGCAGCCCGCGATCCACCGCGTCGGTGAGATCGTAGATCTCCGCGACGGCGATGAGGTTCCTGGCAGGATCGCGCACCGCGACCCCCGGGCTGAACGTCCGGCCGGTGTCCTGTGTCACCGTCGTTCCCCCGGGGAACGTCACGCTGGCTTCTGGCTGGTTGGCATTCTGGATCATCAGACCCACACTGGTCCGCTCATTCACCCAGTGGTAGGCGGCCACATCCACCGCGGTCTTCGTATTCGCCGAGACCGTCACGGGCGCGCCGTCCTCTGACGCCGAGATCTGGTTGCTGATCCAGCGAACGTTCAGTCCTACCCCGGTCGTGGGCGCGACCTTGTAGCCATAGGAAACCCACCACCAGTTCTGCTGCCACTCGAGCGATAAGTCGTACATCGCGAGAGAGGCCACCTGCGCGCGGAGGTAGCTGACGCCGACCGAGCTGTACTCGTCCAACGGTGTGACGTAGGCCGCGTAGTCCAGCGCCCCCGCCTCGTCGCGGTTGTTGATGGTGCGCGTGTAGGTGGCCCCCGGGTGGTCCAGGAACGGCATCCCGGCCGGGTTGTAGAACGTCGCGCTGGCGTCGTCGGCCAGCCCCACGAAGGCGCTGCCCATCGCCAGGGCGCGCGCGCCTACCTGGGCCTGGGCGCTTCCCAGCATCGTCACCGCCACCAGGGCGGCCAGCAGTACGACCAAGACACTGCGAGGCAATGGCATGTCCCTCTCCCTCGGGAGTGAATTTGCGCCGCCCGGTCCGCGGCCGCCCGGCCGCGCCGAATCCCGGCACGCCGTATTATACTACTCCCAACAGCCGGATTCCTTCCCTGTCGGAAGGCAATCCGCTCGCGCCGCCCGCCCGTCGCTCCGAGCAGGAGGCCGGGGTCCGGCAGCGAAGTCCCCGTGCTGCGAGATCAGACGCAGTGGAGACCAGGATGAGACGACCCGAGCCGGATTTCGCGCGCTTCCTCAAGACCGTCCGCCGCGAAGGCGAACCCGACCGCGTGCCCTTCGCCGAGCTGTTCCACGACTTCGAGATCATGGCCGCCATTCAAGGCCCGCCCGCGTCCGATGATCTGGAGACGGTGGCGGCCTGGCGCGTCAAGTTCTGGCGGGACCTGGGCTACGACTACGTGAGCGTCAACACCGACGTCTCCTTCCCCACGCAAGGGCTGTACGCCGAAGACACGGCCGAGCTGTCGCACGGGCAGCGGGGGTGGGTGAACGAGTCCACCGGTGTGGTCACGAACTGGGAGCAGTTTGAGCGTTACCCCTGGCCTACGGTCACG
>CAZUGW010000034.1:12408-15903 GCA_964620055.1 uncultured bacterium | reverse complement strand
TGCTCGTGATAGCCCGTGGCGATGAGAATGGCGATGCGCTTGCCGGCGAGTTCGGTGGGCATGGGTGATATCCTCGACTCAGGCTTCTGCGCGCGCATCGCACCCCCTGCGTCGGCAGGACCCCGCCCCGCCGAGCCGGAATCTGTCTGCGCGACATGAACTTATCGAGGGAGGCTATCGTGTCCGACGAACTCAACTTCGCGCAGGTCTTCGCGGACTTCCCGCAGGTCCTGTTCCCGTATGACAGGTCCCTGCCGGTCACGGGCTGGCTGGTGCAGGGGCCGAAGCAGCAGGTGGTGTTCTGGCATTCGCAGGTGGCCTATGAGAGCGCGGAGCACAGTCATCCCTATGCGGAGTGGGGGATTGTGATCACGGGCTGGTGCGAGATCATCACCCCCGAGGGGCGGAGGAGGTATGAGGCCGGCGAGGTGTTCTCCCTGGAGCCGAGCGTGCCGCACGCCTCGATCACCTCGGACGATTACCGCTCCATGGACGTGTTCTTCTCACCCACCCATCTCAAGTCCGAATCCCAGGAGGAGAAGTGATGACCGCGCGAGAGCGCTTGTTGGCCGCGATTGACGGAACCCCCGGTGCGCCCGTGCCCTGCTCTTTCATGATCTACCGCGCGCTGCGCGCCCAGTGCCGTGATGAGTTCGAGTACGCCCTCAAGCAGCAGGAACTGGGTCTTGATGCGCGGGTGCAGGTCGAGGACTTCCCTGTGCGCTTCCCGCCGGAGGTGAGCGTTCGCGAGTGGACCGAGGAGGGGAAGCTGCACCGCGCGTACGAGACGCCCGCGGGCACGCTAACCGCGAGTTGCAGCTTCACGGACGACTGGCCGTATGCCCAGAGCATCCCCGTCTTCGACGACTGGTTCGCACCGCGGGCAGTCAAGTATCCCGTGACCGAGCCGCAGGACCTCGCGGCCCTGCGCTACCTCCTCGCCCCGCCGCAGGAGGAGGACCTGGCCGCCTTCAGGCAGCAGGCCGCGGAGAGGAAGGCCTTCGCGGACGAGCACGGATTCCTGTTCACGGGGGGGTGGAAATCACAGCGGTTCATCCCGACCGAGGACAAGCTGCTGATCGGGGACAACGGCGTCACCGGCACGGTGATTGACATGCTGATGTGGCTGTGCGGTGGCACCGCGCCGCTGCTCTGGGCCTATGACGAGCCGGAGTTTCTCGCGGCACTGATCGGGCTGATCGGGGAGTGGAATCGGGAGCGCTTGCAAATCCACCTCGAGACCGGCGTGGAGTTGGTGATGCGCCGGGCCTGGTATGAGGGCACGGAGTTCTGGTCGCCCAAGCTCTACCGGCAGTTCATCCTGCCGGGGCTGAAGCAGGACGTCGCGCTGGCGCACGAATACGGCGCGCGCCTCGGCTACATCATCACCAGCGGGGTGATGGCGCTCGCGGACGCGATCGTCGAGTCCGGCGCCGATGTCATGGTGGGCGTTGATCCGGAGGAGGGAAAGGGGACGACGCTGGGCGATGTCGCGGCCGCGTTCGGCGGCAAGATCGGCCTCTGGGGTGGGGTGAGCGGGCCGCTGCAAGTGGAGGAGGCGACGGAGGAGGAGGTGCGCGCGGCCGTGCAGGAGGCAATGGCGGCGCTCGCGCCCACCGGCCGGTTCATCCTCTGCCCGGCCGATAACATCCGCTCCGACACCGCGCAGGCCTGGCGAAATGTGGGGGTGTTCATCGAGACCTGGCGACCCCTGAGTCTGCCTACGGCAGACCGGGGTAGCGGCTTCGCTCAGCCATCTTTGACGGAGGGAAAGTGAGATGACAAAGCACGCGGACGCCTTCTTCAAGCAAGCAGTGAAGCAGACGGGCCTGGAGGCGATAGATTGGGTACTGCGGTTCGCGCAGGATTTGGACCCGAACTCGCCGGAGCTCGGCGGGGTGCGCAACAACTACAACCCCCTGCGGCGGGAGTTCCGCCGTTCCGGGCACGGGCTGTGCCTCACGTGGTCCGCGTGCCTGGCGGGGTTCGCCAGCCTGGCCGCCTACGATCTCACCGGGGACGAGTTCTACCTCGACCGGCTGCGGCTCATCGCCCGCTACGTGAAGAGCAATCAGAACCTGGACGAGTCCGACGGGCTGCGCTACGGCACCTTCGTGGTGAGCAGAGACCGCCAGTTCGTAGACGTGCCGGACGCCTCCTGGGCCGGGAATCTGTTCATTCACCTCTACCGCCGCACTGGCGAAGAGGAATACCTCCAGCGCGCCAAGATCGCGGCGGACTGGCTCATCAACGTCGCGCGGATGCCGCACGGCGGGTTCACCACGTTCTACGTCCTCGCGACCAAGACACCGGTGGCCTACAGCCACGCCAGCGACGGCCAGCACGGCATCTTTCTCGCGAATCTCTATGAGGAGACGAAGGAGGGGAAGTACGCCGCGCCGCTCCTCGCCGACATGCTCAGCGGCCCCGGCCAACACGAAAGCGGGGCCTATTATGCGAGCATTCGCGCGGATGGCACGCCGGTGTTCGAGGGGTGGGACGAGGAGTCCGGACATCCGCTGATTGCCGGGATCGAGCGGATCGTGATCGGCCCGCGGCAGAACTACTACGCCGCGCTGTTCCTGCTCGAGCAGTACCGGCGCGATGGCAACGCGCGCTATCTCGAGAGCGCGCGGAAGTGCGCGGACTGGTCCATTGACCTCTTCGCGCGCCAGGGCCACTTCCCCGACTGGCTCACCTGGACCGACGAGGGCTACTGGGAGCGCGACCCGCTGGTGGACGTGGCCTCGCCGGGGGCGATGACGCGGCTGTGGCTGGCGTTGAACGAGGTCGCGCCCGACCCGCGCTGGCTGGAGGCCTGCTCGGACGCGGCGGAGTGGTGCATGCGCTGGCAGCGCCGCCTCCCGCAGTACCCCGACCTGAACGGGGCCATCGTCGCCACGCCGACGGTGATCATCGCCTACTACGCCTCCTTCGCGGCGTGGGGGATGCTGGAGTTGGCGGGGAAGCTCGGAGCGTAGCTCATGCGCATCGGCAATCTCACCTCTCGCCCTGGCGCGACCATGGGTGGGTCGTTCGCCGTCGGCGAGATTCGCATTCCCATCATCATCGCGCAGGGCGCGCGGCCGGGACCGACGCTGTATCTGCAGGCCCTACAACACCCGACCGAGCTGATCGGCGTGGAGGTGGTGCGCCGGGTGATGGGCGAACTGGACCCGGAGAAGCTGCGTGGCACGGTGATCGCCTCGCCGATCGTGAACCCGGTGCAGGCGGCGTGGCGGGCGGGGCTGGAGCAGTTCGGCGACCTTGTTCCTCCGCGGCAGCGCAAGCGGCTGGAGAGCGTGAACCTCAATCGCGTCTGGCCGGGGAAGGCGAAGGGCAATCTGATCGAGCGGATCGCGCACGCGGTGTGGGAGGACATCGTGCGTCACGCCGACGCCATCGTGGACCTCCACTGCTGCCGCATCTGCGACTACTACTTCGCCGCCGCCCGCGACGGCCACGCCGCCAGCATCGCCCTGGCGAGGGCCTGGG
>CAZUGW010000034.1:6123-12398 GCA_964620055.1 uncultured bacterium | reverse complement strand
ACGAGCGGAGCTACGCCCCGGGGATGCTGTTCCTCGAAGCCCCGCGGCTGCTGGACAAGGCCGCGATCCTGGTGGAGATGAGCCCGGGCGGAGATGTCGTGCCGGAGATGCCGGAGCACAATGTCCGCGGCGTGTGGAATGTGATGAAGCACCTCCGAATGCTCCCCGGCCGACCGCGACCGCCCGCGCGGCAGGTGATGGTCCGACGTAGCGATCCGGTGCGCGTATTCACCGCGAAGCGGGAGGGCTATCTTACTACCTACCTGCAGGCAGGCGAATTGGTCGCAAAGGGAGAACTCCTCTGCGAGGTGCGGGACCTGCAGACGTTCCGGGTGCTCCAGACCGTCCGCGCGCCGTTCGAGGGCACGTGCCCCTCGATTGGACCGGGGTCGGGGCTGAGGATCGTGAAGGTGGGGGAGGAGGTGGGGACGTTCAAGCGGGTGGTGGAGGACTCCGAATCGTGTAGAATGGGTTCGAGGTAAGGCGACATGACTACGGCGAAGGTCACGGCTGAAGTGTTCTGGGCGGCGTTCAGGGCGATGGACGTGAAGGCGCGTAACGCTTTCCTGAAGAGGTTGTTTGCGGACCGGCGGATGCGGAAGGACTTGATGGCCGCGGCCGGGATCGAGGCACGCCAGCACGAACGCACCTGCCCGTTCTCCGAAGTGCTTGCGGAGGCGCGCAAGCGCCGGGCGGAGCGAACGAAGTGAATTGGACAGCACGGTAGGACGACAGCGAGGTAACACTACTACGTGCACGGAGGCGCGTGATGTCGACCAAGGTCAGGGTTCTTTTCGAAAGCGTGGGGCTGGCGGTGCGGGGCCCTGTCCGCTGGGGCGAGCCGGTGTCGGATTCACGCCCAGGGGTGTATTGCGTGTCCCATTCGGAGGATCCCGACCTGGCCTCCGGGGCAACTACCTGGCAGCCTCACTTGGACATGACCGCTATCTCGCAGTGGATTGACTACGTCAGTGATATGCGACTAGACAGAGGAAGTGCTCGGCCGACACCGACCGACGTGCGGGACCGCCTTCTTGGCTTCTGGCTACCCGACGAGCCAGTGCTCTACATTGGCAAGGCCGGCAGTGTGGTACCATCAAACCGTGGCATCGATGATCGCATAGGAGATCTCTACGATCATCGCCTGGGTGAGAGCAGCCCACATCGCGGAGGCCACTGGCTGCATACGCTCGAGGACCTGTGTCACAAGTTCGTCTTCTGGTCCCCAGTAGTGGATGGACGAGTTCCCGTAGACGTGGAGCACGCCATGATACGAGTGTTCGCGAGCAACGTATCGGAGGAGAGCCGCTGCAGGCTGCGGGACCCCCGGAATCCATTCCCGTGGGCGAATCTTGAGCTGACGGCGGCAAGAAGAAAGGCCCACGGGCTAAGCCGGCAGACTATCTGACGGCGGAAACGCCCCGGTGACTCCTGTTGTGCCTCGGCACAGGATAACCTATTCCTTCGCCGCGGCGCCCCTGGGATGGCTAGTCGGCGAGAGCTTTCTCTAACTCCGAGACGAGCGGGGGGAGATCATAGAGGACGGTATCCCAGACGACGTCGAGGTCAATGTCGTAGTACGCATGCACGATCCGGTGTCTCATGCCGATCGCGGCCTCCCAGGCGATCGCGGTGGTCTCGCCTTGCCCCTCCCGCGTCACCTTGCTGGCCGCTTCGCCGATCACCTCGATGGCGCGTACCAGCGCGAAGGTGAGCATGCGATCATTGTCTAGATCCTGCCGACTGCGACCTTCGGCGAACGCGAGTGCGTCTCGCGCGGCATCCAGCATATGCCGCATCCGGATCTCGTCATCCCTATTCGGCATACACCACCTCCGCGCCGGCCACCACCTCTTCTCTGAAGTACCGGCTCAGGTCTCGTGGGGTGCGCAGGTCGGCCTTTCGACCGAGCAGGCGGGAGAGTTCGATCTCCAGGCCGGCGAGTCCCAAGAGGCCGATATGATGGTCCGGCTCGAACTCGACGAGCACGTCCACGTCACTGTCGGGGCCGAAGTCATCGCGCAACACTGACCCGAAAAAGGCCAGCTTTCGAATGTGATGCGCGCGACAGAACTCGGCGAGAACGGCTTGGTCTATGTGGACGCGAGCAGTCATCTCATGCCCCATGTGAAGCGCGGAGGCGCTTGCCTTGCGAGCTCATTCTACCGCGGATCGCCTTGCACCGCCAGCCCAGTTGTCGCCTTCACTTTCCTGATCCCACCGACCTGAGAGCCCCAGCGCTGCCGCCTCCCACGCGGAACTCCCCCACTCATGTGCGCCCCCTGGCACGGGAGTACCGTCACCCTTCTACCCCCTCCCGCGCGCACGTGGTTCAATGCAGATGACAGCGCCGCGCGTCGGCGCGGCGGGAAGTGCAAGGAGGGTAAGGAACGCAAATGCCAGAGAAGGCTGCTGAAGGGAAGAAAGCTACGAAGCGTGCGATCGAGGAGGAGGAAGAAGAAATGGCTCACAAGGGTATGATCGAGGAAGAGGAGCAGGAAACGCTTCTCTCCCATCTGCTTCCATTGATCAAGCTCGCCGCGATGCGGGAGCGGCGGGAAGCCCGCCTCGAGGGGGAGGAGGAGCGCGAGCCGCTGCTCCGCCACGTTCTGCCCCTGCTCAAGCTGGCGGCGATGCGCGAGCGACGCGAAGAGCGGTTTGCCGAGGAGGAGGAAGAGGGCGAACCGGTGCTGCGCCACCTGCTGCCCTTGATTCGACTGGCCGCGATGCGGGAGCGCCGCGAAGCGCGCCTCGCCGGGGAGGAGGAGCCCGTCCTCTCCCACCTGCTGCCGTTGATCAAGTTCGCCGCCATGCGGGAGCGCCGCGAAGCGCGTCTGGAGGGGGAGGAGGAGCCGGTCCTCCGCCACTTGCTTCCCCTGATCCGGCTCGCCGCCATGCGGGAGCGCCGCGAAGCGCGCCTGGCCGGCGAGGAGGAGGGCGAGACCGTCCTCTCGCATTTGCTGCCCTTGATCAAGCTCGCCGCCGCGCGGGAGATCAGGGAGCGCAGGGCCGAGAAGATGGCCGCCTGAGCACTGTCTGTGACGCTTCTCTGACTGCGACATGCTAAGAGGTGGCAGGAGGCAGCTCGCGCAGGGCCTCAGCCACCTCGTAGTGTTGTCTCAGACAGGGTGCTACTCCGCCAGCCCGCACACCTCGTCCACCAACTCCGTGATCGCCTCCACCTTTTCGATCTCGCCCACCTGGGAGATCTCGTCCGAGATGCCGAGGATGAGCCGCGGGGCGAAGAGGTCAATCACCCGGCGCGTGAACTCCAGCACCTCGGCGGCAGTGTAGCTCGGCAGGAAGTGGATGGCGGGAAGCAAGTCCAGGCAGACGAGCGTGTCGCCGACCGCCGCCTTGATCTCCTCCAGGGTGATGTCCCCCATGGGCGCGGGGGTGAGGGCCTCGACGGAGTCGAGGCCGGTGTCCCGGAGGAAGGGCAGGATGGCCTTGGCGTGGCCGTCCCAGTGGGAGTGGACGAAGCGGCCGTTCGCGTGCAGGCGCGCACTGAGTCGCTGCCAGCGCGGGAGCATGTACCGCTTGAGAATACTGGGCGGGGTGAACTCGTTGGTAGCGTGGTCGCCGAGGTTGAAGATGCGGCAGGGCAGTTGCAGCGCCGCGTCCATCTGCCGATCATCACGACGGTCGCAGACTTCGAGATAGGCCTCCACCGCGTCGGGATGATCGGCGAGCAGGTAGAAGGCCCCCTCCAACCCGCACCAGACCTTGATCAGGTCCGTGAACCCCGCGCCGTGGAGAAAGACGGTCGGTTCGGCGCGAGGCCCCACCCGCGTCGCGGCCGCGGCGAAGGTCTCCTGGTTCGCGCGGTATTGCCTTCGTTCGATCACGTCCATGGCGACGCGCAGATCGGCGGGCGTCTCGACGGGGTACTTCTCGATCCGGCGGTTGACCAGTTCGCCGTCTCGCCACACCTCACGGTTCACAGTGTGGATGGAACCGCGCGGGGTGGCGATGGTCTCGAGGAAGCGATCTCCCTGCTGCTCCTCGGAGTAGATTACATCGGCGGGGTCCTCGTAGACCTCGATCCCGCGGCTGGCCGCGTAGCGGATAGAGCAATGCAGCGCGTCGTAGAGGCCGAAGTTGTCCAGCCCCTGGAAGCGCGCCGGCATGGACCCGTGCTCCAGGTGATGGTCAATCCACGTTTCCAGGCGCGGCTGCCAGAGGATCGCGGCGTTGGTTCTTTCGAAGGTGGCGAGGTTCAGTTCCTTGCGGGTCATCGGCGGACTTGCTCCGGTCGAAGGATGGGGCGGGTACGGCGCTACTCCTCCTCGGTCAGCCAGTTCTCGAGTTTCAGCCCAGGGACGCGAGAGAAATGGCGGGTGTTGCCGGTGACGAGGGCGAGGTCGTGGCGGAGGGCGATGGAGGCGATCATCAGGTCGGCGTCGTCGAGCGGCAGGCCGCGGCGCTCCAGGTCGGCTCGGAGGCGCCCATAGATCTCCGCGCACATCTCGTCGAAATCTAGGGTCTGCACGAATGGCCGGACTAGCCCGTCATACCGGTCACGGAGGGCTCCGGCCTGAGGTGGCATCCTACGGGCGATCCCATAGCAGACTTCCGCCCAGTTGATAGCCGTGGTGTAGAGGGCCGCGGCGCGCTCCACTTCGTCTCGCATCCGTCTGGGGTATCGGCCGGCGGACAGCGCGCCCAGTACGTCGGTATCGAGGATCATTCCCCGAACTCCGGGACCGGCCGGGGCATACGATCATGTCGTTCCTCGACCACCTGCTTCATGACCTCGTAAAACTC
Organism: uncultured bacterium; assembly: GCA_964620055.1. Classification (GTDB taxonomy): domain Bacteria; phylum Armatimonadota; class Hebobacteria; order Hebobacterales; family Hebobacteraceae; genus CAZUGW01. The sequence goes on along the minus strand of CAZUGW010000034.1, from coordinate 7,631 downwards.
ATCCCCCACCTCGCCTCCAAACCCGATCACCGCGGCCAGCCGCTGGCCCGGGGTGCGGGTATCGGTCTCCACCTCCTCCAGTGGGACGATGGCGGCGACCGGCCGCCCGCGGCGCTCCACGATGATGCGCCGCTTGGCGTGCATCACCTCGCCGATCACGTCGGCGAAATGCCGCTTGACCTCGGCCACCCCCATGTGCTTGTCTTCCATCACGATCCTCCCGATGACATAATGACCTAATGTCATTATGTCATTATGCCCCATTCCCGTCAAGTTCCTCGGCCAGGCTGCGGTTCGCGACAGCGGCCTCGGTTGTAATAGCAACCAGACGCTTTTCGCTCCGAGTTTCCTTTACACTGGGTAGAGGCCATGCTATAATCCGCCGCAGGTTGCACCTGAGATGAGCCTGCGGCCGAGACAGACGACGATTGCTCAGCCGGTGAGCAAAGACGGCATTGGTCTGCACACCGGGAGGAGAAGCTCCCTGACATTGCTGCCCGCGGCCCACGACGCGGGCATCGTGTTCATATGCGGGCGCGGACTGGAGATCTCCGCGACGGCCGAACACGTGGTGGACACCCGCCGCGGCACGACCCTGGGCCGGGGCGCGGCGCGGGTGATGACCGTGGAGCACCTGCTGAGCGCTCTCTATGGCCTCGGAGTGGACAACGCGCGAGTCGAGATGGAGGGCGAGGAAGTCCCAGCCTGCGACGGGAGCGCGCGGGAGTGGGTGAAGCTGATTCGCCGGGCCGGGGTGAGGCGTCTGGAGGCGCCGGCCAAGGCGCTGACGTTGCGTGAGGCGGTGTGGGCCTCAGAGGGGGAGGCGTGGGCGGTGGCCGTCCCGGGGCCGCGGTTCACGCTGGCGGTGGGCGTGGATTACGGCGACGAGGTGGTAGGGAGGCAGGAGGTGTGGCTGCCAGTCACCTCTGGGCGGTATTCGCGGGAACTGGCGCCGGCGCGGACCTTCGGGTTCGCGCATGAGATAGAGGCGCTCCTGGCGGCCGGGCTGGCCCAAGGCGGGACCGCGGAGAACGCGATCATCGTGGGCCCCGACGGGTATTCGGTTCCGCTGCGGTTCCCGAACGAGATTGTGCGGCACAAAGCGATGGACGCGATCGGTGATCTGGCGCTGTGTGCGGCGCGGCTGAAGGCGCACGTCACCCTGGTGCGCCCGAGCCACCGCCTGACGACGGGCCTGGCCCGCGCGCTGCGGGAGACGATGCTGGAGAGGCGAGGAGAAACGGCATGACGATGGACATCATCCAGATTCAGGCGACGCTGCAGCACCGCTACCCGTTCCTGCTGGTGGACCGCATCCTGGAACTGGAGCCGGGCAAGCGCGCGGTAGGGGTGAAGAACGTCACCGTGAACGAAGATTTCTTCAACGGGCACTTCCCCGGCAACCCGGTGGTGCCAGGTGTCCTGTTGGTGGAGGCGCTTGCTCAGGCGGGGGCGGTGGCCATACTCGCCTCTCCAGAGAATGCCGGTAAGACTCCTTTTTTTGCCGC
>CAZUGW010000034.1:2673-6113 GCA_964620055.1 uncultured bacterium | reverse complement strand
TCCCCGGCAACCCGGTGATGCCGGGGGTGCTGACCGTGGAGGCGATGGCCCAGGTGGGCGGGATCTTGCTGCTGGCCACCACGGGGAATGAGGGAAAGCTGGCCTTTTTCGCGGGAATTGACAAGATGCGCTTCCGGCGGCCTATCGTTCCCGGCGACCAGTTGGTCACAGAGGTCACGCTGCTCAAGGTGAAGGGGGACATCGGTCGCGTCGCGGTGGTGGGCCGCGTCAATGGCAACGTGGTGGCGGAGGGCGAGTATCTCTTCGTGCTGCGCCCAGACCAGGGGGCGCGCACGCTGGCGCCCGCGCAGGCGGAGGAGGCGTGACGTGACCCGGCTTCATCCGACCGCCATCGTGGAGAGCGACTGCAAACTCGCGGAGGACGTCGAGGTCGGGCCGTACTCCGTGATCCGCCGCGGCACGATTCTCGGCCCCGGGTGCAAGGTGGACGCGCACGTGCTGCTCGAGTACACCACCGCGGGGGCCGGGTGCGAGTTCTCCTGCGGGGCGGCGATAGGCGGGCCGCCCCAGGACACGAACTACCGCAACGAGCCGACGCGCGTGATCATGGGGGACCGCAACATCATCCGCGAGTACGTCACCATCCACCGCTCCACCGGGGCCGGGACGGCGACGCGCCTCGGCGACGAGAATCTGTTGATGGCCTCCACTCATCTCGGGCATAACTGCCGCCTGGGCAACCAGGTCTGCATCGCCACGCTCTCGGGGATGAGCGGCCACGTGATCATCGAAGACCAGGTGATCATCGGCGGGATGGTCGGCTCGCACCAGAGAGTGCGGGTCGGCAGGCTGGCGATGGTGAGCGGGTACTCGAAATTGAGCCAGGACGTGCCGCCGTACAGCCTGGTGGACGGCAAGCCGGCGAAAGTGATCGGCCCCAATCTAGTGGGGCTGCGCCGCAGCGGGATGTCGGTGGAGGCGCGGCGGGCCTTGCAGCGCGCCTTCCGGTTGATCTACCGGTCGCAGTTGGGATTGGAGGAGGCGCTGGAGGAGGTGTCGGCGGAACTGGGGAGCTTCGCCGAAGTCGCCAACCTCGTCAGCTTCCTCCACCGGACGCGCCAAGGGAGGGTGGGGAGGCAGCAAGAGGGGGTCTAGGGGTTGGGGTCCAGGGTCTAGGGAACGGCCAAGAGTGGATACGTCGGAAGAAGCGCAGTGCGGCGGGCCGGAGACGGTCTTCCTTATCGCCGGAGAGGCGTCAGGCGACTGGTCGGGGTCGCTGCTGGCGCGGGCCCTGCGGAAGGCCAGGCCGGAGGTGAAGCTGGAGGGCATCGGGGGGCGGCGCATGGCCGCGGCCGGCGTGGACATTCACCTGGACAACTCGGGCTGGGGGGCGATTGGATTTTTCGAGGCGATGTGCAAGGTCCCCCTGCTCCTGGGCGCGCTGCGCGTGACGCAACGACGCCTCGCCTCCTCCCCTCCGACGGCGCTGGTGCTGATTGACTTCGGGGCCTTCAACTTGCGCGTGGCACGAGCCATGAAGCCGTTGGGCGTTCCCATGCTGTACTACTTTCCCCCTGGGTCCTGGTCGCGGCGGCTGCGGTGCTCGGAACTGCGCGACCTCGTGGACGCCATCGCCACCCCCTTCCCCTGGTCGGCCGAGTTGCTGGCCGGCGGAAGGGCGGAGGTGGAGTGGGTGGGGCACCCGGTGGCGGAGACGGCCCGGCCGGGCCTCCCCCTGGAGCGAGCGTGGACTCTCTACCGACTCGATCCCAAACTCCCCACCGTGGCCCTCGCGCCGGGGAGCAGGGATCAGGAGATCCGCTATCTCTTTCCTGTGCTGGCGGAGACCGCGGCGCGCGTGAACGCGGCCTTTCCCGGCACGCAATTCCTGGTCCCGGTGGCCCCGACGGTGGATCGCGATCACGTGGCGGCGACGCTGAAGCGGGCGGGGGTAAAGGCGACGCTGCTCTCGGGGATGGAGTATGATGCGCTCCAACTCGCGCAGGCGGCGATGGTGTGCTCGGGCACCGCGACGCTGGAGTTCGCGGCCCTGGGCATCCCCATGGTGGTGACGTATCGCGTCAGCCTGGCCACGACGCTGCAGTTTCTGATCTTCCGCGGGCTGGTGGGGGGGCAGCGGTACGCGGCGATGCCGAACATCATCGCAGGGCGAGAGATCGTGCCGGAGCGGATGGCCTGGGCGGCGCGGCCGGAACTCATCGCGAAGGAGGTGTGCGGATTCCTGTCGGACGAGGCCCGGCGAGCGCAGGTGAGGCGCGACCTGGCGGAGGTGGCGGCGACGCTGGGAAGCCCCGGGGCCTCGGAGCGCACGGCGGCGATGGTGCTGAAGCTGTTGCCGGCGCGGGAGGGCTGCCGTGTCCCCGCGCGCTGAGGCGGCCCGACCCCAGGCCCTGCGCATGGTCCGCCGCCTCTTCGCCGAGGCCGGCGGCCGGGCGGGGTCGGCCTATGGAGCGCTGTTCGCCATCATCGGCGAAGGCCTGGTGGACAGCGCCGCCATCCCGGCGCTCTTCGCGTTGATGCTGCTGGCCATCGCTCCCTCCTCGGCGCCGGCCGGGACGGGGACGGCGGTGGACTGGATTCAGGGCCTGGGCTGGGTGCACACCGAGACGCCCCAGGCCCAAGTGCGCAGCCTGCTGCTCTTCGCCGGGGCCACCCTCCTGGCCTGGTTCGTGAAATCCGTGTTCAGTTTCGGACGCCTCTACCTCTCCGAGCATTTCGCGCAGGGCGTGCTGCGCCGTCTCCGCGCGCGGCTGTACGAACATCTCCTGCGGCAGTCGCTGGCCTTCTACCGGGCCCGCCAGACCGGAGACCTCATGTCCCGCGTCAGCAACGACATCGCGGTGCTCCAGCGGATGCTCAGCACCGACTTGGTGGAGGCGGTGCGCGCGCCGGTGAATATCGCCATCGCGCTCGCCATGATGGTGTCCCTGGAATGGCGCCTCACCCTGCTCGCGCTGGCCTGCGGCCCCGTGATTTCGGTGCTGATCGCGCGCTCCGGGGAGCGCATGCGGCGCCTCATGCGCGAGGTCCAACGGCGCCTCGGCACGCTGAACGCCTTTCTCCAGGAGAAGATCAACGGCATGGAAACCGTGCAGATCTTCGGCATGGAACCTCGGGAGGCCGAGACGTTCGACACCATCAACCGCAGCAACTATCGCGCCAACCTGCGGGTCGCGGCCGCCGTCGCCACGCTCCAGCCGCTAGTGGATCTGGTGAGCGGGGCCGGCATGATCCTCCTGCTCGTCGTCGCCGCCTACGTGGCGATCATCCGCGGTCCCCTCAATCTCGCCACCATGCTGGCCTTCGCCCTCACCCTCGCCCTCCTCATCATCGCGTTCCTCCGCGTCGGCAAGCCGATCGCGCTGCTGTTCGTCCTCGCCATCAGCCTCTGCTGGTCGATCGGCGCCGCCACCCTCGTCATCGGCCACCTGTCGCTCTTCTCGGTCATGTTCATCTCG
>CAZUGW010000034.1:0-2663 GCA_964620055.1 uncultured bacterium | reverse complement strand
CGATCCTGAGCCAGAAGCTGGCCAGCAAGCTGGGGCTACTGGGCAAGATCTGGCTCTCCGGCCAACAGGTGGCCGCGGCCGGCGACCGCATCTTCGAGATGCTCGACGCGCACGAGGAGGTTCCCGAGCTGGCCGAGGCACGGGAGTTAGGGCGGGTCACGGGCGAGATCGCTTTTCGCCAGGTGTGCTTCCAGTACCGGGATAACGAGCCGGTACTGCGGGAGGTGGAGGCGACGATTCGACCGGGGCAAGTGGTGGCCCTGGTGGGAGCGAGCGGTGCGGGGAAGACCAGCCTGGCGCGCCTGCTCCCGCGGTTCTACGACCCGACCTCGGGGCGGATCGAGATTGACGGCGTGGATACGCGGACGGTGACGCTGCGCTCGCTGCGGGCGCAGATCGGGATCGTGCCGCAGGAGCCGATTCTGTTCTCCGGCACAATCGGGGAGAACATCGCCTACGGGAAACCGGGGGCGAGCCTGGAGGAGATCCGCGCGGCCGCCCAGGCGGCGAACGCGCTGGAGTTCATCGCGGCCATGCCGCGGGGACTCGACACGCCGGTGGGAGAGCGGGCGAGCACGCTCTCGGGGGGGCAGCGGCAACGCCTCGCCATCGCGCGCGCGCTGCTGTGCGACCCGCGGGTGCTGATCTTGGACGAGGCCACCAGCGCGCTGGACGCGGAATCGGAGGCCCTGGTGCAGAGCGCCCTGGAGAACCTGATGCGAGGGCGGACGACGCTGGTGATCGCCCATCGCTTCTCCACCATCCAGCACGCCGACCGCATTCTGGTGCTGTCCGACGGGCGCATCGCGGAAGACGGCACCCACGGGGAGTTGATGCGAAACGGTGGGACCTACCGCCGCCTCTACGAATCGCAGTTCCTGGCAGCCCAACCGGAGGCCGAACCCATCTCATGACGCCACACCACCCGGCAGAGCGGAACCGCGGCGACGGGGGGCGGATCGCGCTCGGCCTGCTGGGCTACAACCTGGGGCTGCTGCTGGTCTCGCCCATGCTGCTCGCGTGGCTGGTCTACCGGCTGCTGATCCAGCGCAAGGGCGTGGGGTCCTGGCGGCAGCGGCTGGGGTTCGCGCCGCGGCCGCCCGCGGGCGTGCGGACGCGGGTGTGGCTGCACGCGGTCTCGGCGGGCGAGATGGCGGCGATGAAGCCGGTGCTCGACGCCCTCCGCGCGGCGCGGCCGGAGGCCTATCTCGCGCTCTCCACCGTTACCGAGACGGGAATGGCCGTGGCCGAGCGGACCTGCGACGCGGCCGACTCGCGCTTCTACCTCCCTTTCGACTGGGGAGATTGCATGGCCCTGGCCCTGTGGCGAGTCCGTCCGCAGTTGGTGGTGGTGGCGGAGAAGGAGCTGTGGCCGAACCTGCTTGGAATTGCCCGTCTACTTGGCATGAAGACGCTCGTCGTCAACGGCCGCGTCTCGGATCGGATGATGCGGCGGGCGAGGCACGCGGGGGGATTCGTGCGGTGGCTGTACCGCCTGCCGACGTGTCTCTGCGTGCAATCGCAACTGGACGCGGGGCGGCTCGCGCAACTCGGCGTGCCGGCGGAGCGGGTGATCGTCGCGGGGAACACAAAGGCGGACGGGATGGCGGAGCGGGATCGCGCGCTGGAGGAGAGGCTGGCGCGGGAGATCGGCGTCGCGGAGGGCGAGGCGTGGCTAGTGGCGGGGAGCACCCATGCGGGCGAGGAGGAGGCGGTGGTGGAGGCGTTCGCGATGATTCACGCGCGCCTCCCGCAGGCCCGCCTGCTGCTGGCCCCGCGCCATCTCGAGCGGGTGGCGGAGGTGTCGGCGATGCTGGCCTCGCGCGGCCTGCCGGTGGTGCGGCGAAGCGAGGGGGCGGGGCCGGCGGAGGCGATCGTGGTGCTCGACACCATGGGCGAACTGCGCTCGGCCTATGCCCTGGGCGCGGCCGGGTTCGTGGGAGGTACGCTCGTCCCCATCGGCGGGCACAATCCCCTCGAGCCACCGGCGGTGGGCCGGCCGGCCTTGTTCGGGCCGTACACGGCGAACTGCGCGGATGTGGTGGAGTTGGCGATGGAGGCCGGAGTGGGCTTTCGGGTGCGGGACCCGGGCGATCTGGCCGAGCAGTTCGTGCGGATCGCGGCGGACGCGGTCTTGCGGGAGCGCGTGGCGCGCGACGGCCCGGCCTTGATCGAGTCGCAACGAGGCGCGGCGCAGCGGTGCGCGAACCTCGCGGTCGCCCTGCTGGAGGAGCACTCCGGTGAGTGAGGAGCGCGCCTGGCAGCGGATCGTGCGCGGGGAGATCCGCTCGCGCGCGGATCGCGTGATGGAAGCTGGCCTACGCGCACTCGCGGGGATGTACGGGCTGGCGCTACGCGCGCACTTGGGGGCGTATCGGCTGGGGCTCGCCAAGCGGACCCGGCTCGACGCGCGGGTGATCAGCCTCGGAAATCTCACGGTGGGAGGAACGGGAAAGACCACCTCCTGCGTGGCGGTGGCGCGTTATCTGCGTCAACAGGGGGAGCGGGTAGCGGTGCTGAGCCGCGGCTATCGCGGGAAGGGGGAGAGCGGCGCGCGGATCGTCTCCCGCGGCGCGGGGCCGATCGTGGGGGTGCAGGAGGCGGGGGACGAGCCGTACCTGATGGCGCGGGCGCTGGCGGAGGTGAGCGTGCTGGTGGGACGC
>CAZUGW010000033.1:11528-16068 GCA_964620055.1 uncultured bacterium | reverse complement strand
GGACGGGCTGGCTGGCCGTACCCAGAAGCATGTGGCAGATGGAGGTGCCCATGATCATCAGCATCTTGCCGGGCTCGGCGATGCCCGCGGCGGGGACGGAGGCATGGGCATCCACGTTGGCGACCGCGACGGGGAGGCCAGGCCGCAAGCGAGTGAGTGCGGCCATCTCGCGGGTGAGGCCGCCCGCGCATTCGCCGAGCGGGGAGACGGCGCGCATCATCTTCTGATCCACCACGCGCTCCAACGCGGGGTCGAGCACGCGGAGGAACTCTTTGCTGACGAAGCCGGACTGCTTGTCCCAGATCGCCTTGTAGCCGGCGGTGCAGAGGTTGCGCGTCTCCCTCCCCGTCATCTGCCAGACGATCCAGTCCGCGGCCTCGAGCAGCCGGTTGGCAGCGTAGTAGACCTCGGGCGCTTCGTCGAGGATCTGCCAGACCTTGGAGAAGAACCACTCGGAGGAGTACTTGCCGCCGTAGCGCCGCAGCCAGGCCTCGCCGCGGTTGCGGGCGATTTCGTTGATCTTGTCGGCCTCGGGCTGGGCGGCGTGGTGTTTCCAGAGCTTGACCCAGGCGTGGGGATTGTCCTTCCAGTCGGGCTTCGCGCAGAGCGGCGTGCCGGAGGCGTCGGTGGGGAGCATGGTGCAGGCGGTGAAGTCAATGCCGACGCCCACCACCTGCTCGGCCGAGACGCCGGAGGCGGCGAGGACCGCGGGCACGGTGCGATTCAGGGTGCGTAGATAGTCCTCGGGGTTCTGCAAGGCCCAGTCCGGCGGCAGCGGGCGGTTGTTCAGCGCGCGGTCAATCACGCCGTCGGCATAGGGATAGACCTCGGTGCCGACCTCCGCACCGTTCTCCACATCCACCAGGAGCGCGCGCCCGCTCTCGGTGCCGAAGTCAACGCCAAGCACGAACTTGCGATCAGGCATGGGGCCTCCGCGCGGTCAGTCGAACATCACCGCCACTCTCAGCGCTCCCTCCGCTTTTCGCTCCGCCAGGGCGAAAGCCTCTTGCGCGCGCTCTACCGGGAAGCGGTGGGTAAGGATGGGGTCGAGTCGCACCTTTCCCTCTCGGACGAGGGAGATGGCCTCGGGGTAGTTCTCGTTCTGGCGGCGGCAGAAGCGGAGGGTGAGCTCGTGGCGGCGGAGTTGGGAGGGGCGGAGCAAGTAGCGGTCCTCGGAGGGGATGCCGATCACGACCACCGTTCCGCCGGGCCGGACCGCGTCGAGACACTGCTGCACCGCCTCCGGCGGCCCGGCGGCCTCGAAGGCGACGTCCACGTCGGCGGGCGGAGCGTCGGTTCCGACTCGGACCACGGTATCCGCGCCGAGTTGCCGCGCGAGGGCGAGGCGCTCCGGGAGGAGGTCGCTGGCGAGGATGGTCCTTGCCCCGCGCACGCGCGCCATCTGGATCGTGAACAAACCGATGGCGCCACAGCCGGCGACGAGCACCGTGGCCCCAGTCAGATCGGGGGCGAGTTCGGTCGCGTGGACGGCCACGCAGAGGGGCTCGAGGAGCGGCGCGGCGACGAGATCCACGGTCTCTGGAAGGGCGAAAACTTGATTGGCGGGCCAGGCGAGGTACTCCTGCATCGCGCCGTCCGTCGGCGGCAGGTCGCAGAAGCGCAACTCGCGGCAGAGGTGGAATCGATGCGCGGCGCACTGGTCGCAGGCCCGGCAGGGGATCGCGGGATCTATCACTACCGGGGTTCCGACGGCGAAGCTCGACCCGTTCGGATCCACTACCTCTCCCGCGGCCTCGTGGCCGGGCACGAAGGGACGATCCCAGGACACTCCGCCGACATTTCCCTCGGTGTAGAGATGCAGGTCCGAGGCGCAGATGGTGACGGAACGGATGCGCAGCAGCACCTCCCCCGGCCCGGGTTTCGGGCGCGGGAGATCGGCGAGACGGAGGTCGTTGATGGCGTGTTGGAGGAGGGCGCGCATGGCGGAGCGGCTAACTCACCGGCTCGAACAGGTCCTTGCCGACGCTGCAGATCGGGCAAAGCCAGTCGTCCGGCACGTCGTCCCACGCGGTGCCGGGCGCGACGCCGTTGGCCGGGTCGCCCTGCGCGGGGTCGTAGATGTAGTCACAGACGGTGCAGCGGTACTTGGCCATAAGTCACTCCTTGTGAATGGCAGGGGCCTGAGGCTAGCAGGGGGTGGAGGGAGGTGTCAAGGGTGAGGGGACCAGGGGACGGCCGGGTGGGGAGGGGGAGGAAAGGTTGAGGCGGCAGACCGGGGGAGTCTGCCGCCTCGTGGTGGGGTGGGGTTTGGGGTGGGGTTAGCTTGTGAAAACTCGCTCAAACCCGTAGCGAGTCGTTATTTAGACCCGCCGTAGCGGGTCACTGTCAAGTACGGTCGCAGTATAGCCGGGGAAGTTTGGCCTGTCAAGGGGACAAAGGCAGTATTTTTCCTGCGGTTTTTCGGGGCGCGCCGCGGGGCGAGGAGACTCCCGCTCCGAGTCGAATCTACCTAACGCCCATGCTCAAGCTGCTGGAACGGACGTACATCTCGGTCTTTCGTCGCTATCCCATGCTCCTCCGCATGGCCTTGGTGGTCGTGCTGGCCGAGGTCATGTTCGCGGTGGTGAATAACTACGCCCTCTCCTTTTATGTCCTGGGGAATCTGGGACTGCCCGGGAGGGTGCTGGGGACAGTGATCTCGACCTTCTTGATCACGGAGATGCTACTCAAGTTCCCGGCCGGGCATCTGTCTGACCGGTATGGCCGGCGCCACTTCGCCACCCTCGGGCTCGCGGTGTGCGTCGGCACGCCGCTGGCCGTGTGCGGGCTGCCTACGGCCGCGCTCGCGCTCTCTCCAGTGCTGCTCTACGCCGTCTTGCTGCCCCTGCGCGTGGTGGATGGGGCCGGCTCAGCCGCGGTCTGGCCTCCGCTCTTCGCCTCCGTCCCCGATCACGTGCCCCGGGAGCAGCGGGGCATTGCTATGAGCGTGATGAATACGGCCTACATTGTGGGGCTTGGCCTGGGGCCCGCCCTCGCCGGCCTCTCCATGAAGGCGGCGCGCGTGGCCGGCCACCCCGACTGGGCCGGGAAGGCGCCCTTCGCGTTGGCGGCGGCGTTCGCGATCGCTGGCGCGGCAGTGGCCTGGACCCTGCCGGGCCAGCGCACCCATCAAGAGGACGAGGGGGGCGGGAATGGCTCAGCCCTTCCGCCGCTGCGGGTGATCGGGGTGGTGATCGCGGTCACCTTCAGCAACATGTTCGCCATCGCCACGCTCGCTCCGTATCTCGCACCCTACCTGAGCCAGATCGGTCACATTGACCCCAGCGACGTCGGGCTGCTCATGCTGCTCCTGGTACTGCCTGCGGCCGCGCTCGGCATGCCCATTGGCCACCTCACCGACCGCTGGGAGAAGCGCCGCGTGGTTCAGGCTTCGCTCTGCGTCACCGCGCTGGGGTTGTGGATCGTGCCCCTCGCACCCAGCCTGCTCCTGATGGGCCTCTCCAGCCTGCTGGTGCTCTTCGGCTTCATGTTCGGATTGCCCGCATGGCTGGCGCTGATTGCCGACCTCGCTCCCCAAGGCGGAAGCGGTAAGGTGATGGGGATCATGGCCACCGCCCAGGGCGCGGGGGCGGCCCTGGGGCCCTATGTCGGCGGAATGATGTGGGACCGCGACCCCTCCCACCACCACCTCTTCTTCCTCGCGGCCGCGGTGCTGACGGTGTCGTCGCTCATCGCCCTCATCTTCATCGGCCGGCAGACGGCAGGCCCGCGGCCTGCGGAGGCGGAAACGCCCGCGAGGAGTCGGGTGAACTGATGCACGGGACCACAGGCGCCGAACTGATCCGCCTGCTAGGCAGCTTCCTCGTCATCATCGTCGGCGCGGAGTTGTTCACTAATGGCGTGGAATGGCTGGGAGTGCGGCTCCGCCTCTCGGAGGGGGCGGTGGGAAGCGTGCTCGCGGCGGTCGGGACCGCCCTGCCGGAGACGCTGATCCCGCTGGTGGCGCTGGTCTTCTTCCGCGAGGCGGCGAGCCACGACATCGCGCTGGGCGCCATCCTGGGCGCGCCGTTCATGCTCGCCACGCTCGCCTTCTGCGTCACCGCCCTCGCCGCCGTCGTCTACCGCAAGCGCCGCGAGAATGGGGCGCGCCTGGCGGTCAACCGCGTGGTGGCCAGCCGCGATCTCAGCTTCTTTCTGCCACTCTACACCGGCGCGCTCCTCATCAGCTTCACCCCGGTGGGGCATTGGAGCCGACGCCTGATCGCGGGGCTGCTGCTCGTCGGCTACCTCTACTATGTCTATCTCAACCTGCGGGAATCGGCCGAGGGAGAGAAGGACGAGCCGCTGATGTTCGACCTCCTCTGGGTCGCCTCTGCGCTCCTCCACCCCTCCGCCCCCGACCGCCGCGAGCTCCGGCAGACCCGCCTCGACCTGGTGCAGGGGCGGCATCCCCATCTCGCGGCCGTGCTCGGCCAGATCGCGCTCGCGTTGGGGTTCATTCTCGGCGGGGCCTACGAGTTCGTGATGGCCACCGGCCATCTCGCCACCCTCGCCGGCTTCTCCCCTCTGGTGCTGGCGC
>CAZUGW010000033.1:0-11518 GCA_964620055.1 uncultured bacterium | reverse complement strand
GGGGATTGGCCGAACTGCAAATCATCGGCTATCCGCTGCTGGCGGCGACGGTTGCGCTGGCCCTCTCGCCGTGGCGGTATGCGGCCATCGTGCCGGGAGTGGTGCTGGCGCTCATCGTCACCCCCATCGCCACCGAGTTGCCGGAGAAGCTCAACTCCATCATCTGGGTGCGGCAGGGGAAGGATACGCTGGCCCTTGGAAACATCACCGGCGCGATGGTGTTCCAGGCCACCTTTCCCGTGACCCTGGGCGTGCTGCTCACGCGGTGGCACTTCGGAGGAGATCCGGTCGGTCGGTCGGCGTTGCTGTCGGCGGCGATCGCGGTAGGCAGCGCGCTGCTGCTGCTCATCACCATCCGCACCAGGAAGGACAAGCCGGGCGCCACCTGGGCGCTCGCCGTCGGCGGGCTGTGGTGGCTCGCTTACTTCGTCTTCGTGCTGGTGACCATCATCCTGCCGCACCGTTAGCCGAGGCCTGATCGAATATGCTGCTCGATGCCGTGATACTGACCCTCCTCGTCTCCCTGCTCGCGGGCGGCCGGCCCGGGAGGCTGAAGGATATCGAACTGCGCGGGGTGGGCGTCTTCGTCGCGGCCGCGGTGGTGCGCGTCGCGCTGGACGTGATGGGCGCAAAGGCCTCGCCCGCCGCGCGCGTCGCGGGCCCGTGGCTGTCGGGCGCGGCCTATGTGGGGCTGCTCGTCGCCCTCTGGCTGAACCGTCACCTGTGGCCGCTGCGTGTGGTGGCTCTCGGCATCTTCTTCAACTTCCTGGTCATCGCGGCCAACGGCGGAAGTATGCCCGTGGACCAGGACCTGGCCCGCCGCTATGCCGACCCGCGTCTGGTACGGATGCTCGACTCGCCGGATTACGTCGTCCACAAACCCGTTACCGCGCAGACGCGGCTCAAGCCGCTCGCCGACGTTCTCCCCCTGCCGATGCTCTACCCCCGGCCCACCTGGTTCTCCCCCGGCAGCGTCGGCGATGTCGTCATCACCTTCGGCGCTTGCGCGCTCCTGGTCACCGGCCTGGGCGCGTTCGGGACGGGAGCGCGTGGGAAATGAAGACCACCTACGCCGACTATGCGAAGGCCAAGGACTTCACCTGCCTGGGGGCGTGGTGCCTGCTCTTTGGCCCGGAACAGCACCTCAAGCGCGCCGCCCTGGCACGGATGCGCGCCGAGGTGATGGCCTCCGGCGGGGGGGGAGAGGCCACGTGGGAAACGCTGGAGGGCTCCGCCGTCACCGCCCGCGACCTCCTCCTGCGCTGCCAGACTCTGGGCCTGTTCGGCGGCGCGAGGGGGATCGCGGTCTACCAGGCCGAGCGGATGGACAAAAAGGAGCAGGAGGCGCTGGCGAAGGCCGTCGCGCCCCTGCCCTCGGAGGTCACCGTCATCCTCGTCTCCGGCGAGTCCGGCGACCGGCGTGCCCGCACGATTGGCGCGCCGCTGCGCAAGGCCATCGAGACCCAAGGGATGGCGATCGATTGCCCGGAGATGAAGGCCCAAGCCGCCGCGGCCTGGGCGGTGGCCCATGCCAAGGCGGTGGGGAAGCGGCTGGAGCCGGCCGCGGCTCACAAGCTGGCCAGCGAGCGCGTCGGCGCGGGGCTGGGGGAGCTGGCCGCGGAGGTGGAGAAGCTGGCCGCCTATGTCGGCGACGCGCCGAGCATCACCGTGGCCGACGTCGAGGCGGTGACGCCGCGGCTGATCGAGGAGGATGTCTTCAAGCTGATAGACGCCGTGACCGCGCGCAATCCCGGTCGCGCGGTGGCCGTCCTCCGCCCCCTGCTCCAGGAAGGTCGCGGCGAGCCCTGGCTGATCGTCCCCCTGCTCGCCTCCGCGATGCGGGAGATCTGGCAGACCAAGCTGCTCCTGGAGCGGGGTTGGCGCAAGGGTCGCGAGGTAGACGACGAGACCAGGGCGATGCTGCCCCAGGACCCGCGCAAGTACGTGCTGAAGACGCTCACCGGCGCGCGGGCCTGGCTGATGGACCGCCGCATGGAGCAGGCCCGCAACTTCTCCTGGTCGCGCCTCACCCGCGCGCTACTGGCGCTGCACTCCTGCGATCTGGCGATGAAGGGGATTGCGGGCAAGATCGGAGACGAGGAAACCGCGCTGGAACTACTCATCGTTCAACTCTGCACCGACCTGCCGATGCCGGTGTGGGAGAACTCGTAGCGCGGCCCTTTACCGTTCTGCGCCCAGCCTCGCAGCCGCCTCCAATGCTTCCCGCTCCCAGGCAAAGGCGATCTGCTCCGGGAGCGCCTCCAGCGGGAACCAGGCCGTCTCCGTGGCATCACTGCCGGCTCGCTCCTCGCCGCCGGTGACCGTCGCCAGGTAGCAGATATTGAGCGTCGGCTCCTGCTCCTCGCCGTACACGTCCATGTAGAACCCGACCACCTCGGTCGGCGCGATCTCCAGGCCGGTCTCCTCGAGCAGCTCGCGCCGCGCGCCCTCCGCGGGAGGCTCCCCCGACTCCAGGAACCCGCCGGGGATGTCCCAATACCCCCGGAAGGGCTCGAGGGCGCGCTTCACCAGCAGCACCGCCCCGTCTCTCACCACCACGACGCCCACACACGGCGCGGAGTTGTTGTAGAACACGAAGGAACAGTCGGGGCAAGACGGCAGCGTCCGGCCGTCGTGGTCCCGGGGGACCAGCCGCGCGGCGCAGTAGGGGCAGTAAGTGTAAGGCATGGGGGAGGGATTCGGTGCGGGGGAGGGCGCTCCCTGCCGCGCGAGCAGCCCGGCCGCTCACACCGCCAACCGGATCTCCGACGCCTCCACCATCTGCTCGGTAACATAGCGCAGGCAGACGGCGTCGGCGCGACAGCGGAGGTCGGAGGCGACCGCGGTGGGGCTTTCTCCGAGGGCGAATAAGCGCAGCGCGGCCTCGCACTCGTTGAACCCCATCTCCGCCCGCACCGCAGTGATGCCGGTGAAGCGGGGGTTGATCTCATACAGCACCAGCCCCTGCCGCGTCACCCGCCCCTGCACGTTGATCGGTCCCACGTGACCCATCTGCGCGAACACCGCGAACGTCCGCTGAGCGAAGTCGTGGAGGCCCGGGTCGAGCGTCGGGACGATCTTGACGGGCACGCCGTCCCGCAATTCGTTGATGCTGACGAATACCGCCACCCCCGTCCCGTCCGGCGCCACTACGCCCTGGATCGAGACCTCGTCCTCCTGCCGTAGGCGACCGTTCTTCACCACGTCCTGCGGGGATACCGTCTCCACCTCCCAGCACTCCGGGACCAGATAGTCCTGCACCACATAGCCCTCGCCGGCGCAGTCGGCCGGGATCTCGTCCGGCGCGAACACCACCCTGGTCCCGAGCGAGGCCGAGCCGTTGCGCGGCTTGACGACCGCGGGGAACGAGGCCGGGCGGGAGGAGGCCAGGAAGTCGAGAGCGGAGAGCGTGCGAACGAACGGGATTCCAGCCGAGGTGAGTTCCAGGTAGCTGAGGCGCTTGTCTCGGGCGATGCGCACGAAGCTCGGCGGGCTGGTGATAGGCGTACCTCCCAGCGCGCGGCAGCGGCCGGCGAAGGCGGCGACGGACAGCAACTCGTTGTCCGTCCCGGGGATGAGCGCGTGCACCTCGTGCGTGACGATGACCCGCTCCAGCGCCGCGGCGTACGCGGCCGGGTCGGAGGCCTCGGGGATCAAGACGCGCCGGTCGCACTGGTAGAGCCCGGCGCTCCAGGGGCTCGCGTCCAAACCGATCAGCGTAAGCGGCAGACGCGACCGGCGCAGGCTGCGGATCACGGCTTGCCCCACCCCGCCGCCTACGCCGGTGATGGCCACGTTCATGTCCATTCCTTTCTCGTTGAGCAAGATGGCACTGGGAGACGTGCGGACACACCGCGGCATTTTACCGCGTGGGGGAAGACCGGGGCGGACGGCAGCGCGACACGCGCCGGCTCGATGTCGCGCGGCGGGTCCGACAGGGAGGAAGCTGCGGCCGGGTGGGGGCCGTATCATGGCAGAACCGGCGCGCGCCGGGAAGCATCACGCTCTTTCCAGCCACCTAACCAAGGCCATGGCGATGGTGCGATTATCGCACATTACCGTGGCTGAACCGGCTTGACGCCGGTCACTGGTCCGGGTATATAGAGGTATTGGGCGAGGCTAGTCCGGAGGTAAAGCAATCTTCGGCGCGTGCGGGCGAGGGCCCGTCTCTGCTCTCCACTCCCGTCGCCAGCCCCGCGATGCTTCTGAGAACGACTCAGGGGAGGCGAGATGCGCGGTAGCCGATGGCGGATCGTAGCAGTTGCACTCGGATGTATGGGGTTCGGACTGGTATCTGGCGCGCGCAGGGTCGAGGCTATCCCGGCCTATGCTCGCCAGCTCGGCGGCGTCTCGTGCAATCTGTGCCACGCGCCGATCTTCCCGCGACTGAACCGCACCGGTTGGGAGTTCCGTAACGCCGGTTACCGGATGCCGGCCGACCTGGCCGAGCCGAAGCCGCCCGCGCCGGTCTGCGCCCCACCGTGCCCAACAGGGACGTCCGCGGTGCCGCCCGCGACCGCGGCGCGCGGCCGCCAGGTCTACGCCGCCGCGAACTGCTCGGCCTGCCACCGCATCGGCGGACAAGGCGGGACACTAGGCGTGGCCCTGGACAGCCCGGCGGTGAGGCGGGATCAGGCCTCGCTAACGGCGGTGCTGCGCAAACCACCGACGGGATCGAGCATGCCCGCCTACACCGGATCGGAGGCGGACCTGGAGGCCTTGGTGGGCTATCTGCAGAGCCTGGGTTCGCCCGCCGCCCCCACCTCCGCCGCGCCGATGAACGAGCGCGACCAGCTCAAGGCCGAGTTGAAAGCGGAGATCATGGCCGAGTTGCGCGCGGAGCACCCGGACTGGTTCCATCAGGAGACCCAGGTGGCCGCGGCCCCTCCGCCGGCACCGAGCGCCAAGCCGGGTAATCTGCTCGCGGACATGGGCAACACCTTGAGCATCCAAACGCGGCTGCGGTACGATCTGATCGGGCGGGATAGCACTCCCACGTTCTCGCAATTCAGCGTCCACGACGTCACGTTCTTTCTGAGCAGCCCCATCGGCCGCAACTACGGATACTTCGTGGAGGAGCTGTTCGGCGAACAGAATGTGGCGTTCGACCCACCGGTAAACCGCTTCGTGCTGGAGGAACCGGAGTCGGAGTTGGAGAACGTCGCGTTCCGCTTCGCCAGCGGTGAACCCGAACACTACTTCGCGGCGCGCGCCGGGCAGTTCCACATTATTGACGGCGTGCTGGCCTCCGACCGCCGCTCGATCACGACCATCCGGCCGTCGCTGTGGGATCTCACCATCAACGGCTTCAACCTGGCCAAGGACCAGCGCGGCGTGGAGACGAGCTTCACCAGCGGCCCGAGTACCCTGCTGGTGTCCGCCCTGAACGGGATCTACGCCGAAGGCACGGGCACGGGGGCAGGCCGGCTCAGCAGTCTGACCGATTGGCTGGTGCAGTTCGTCCACTTCTTCGGGAGGCAGAACAACTCTCTTCATCTGGTCTTCTACGACGGGCACAACCCGCTCACCGAAGACGAGAACGCGCGCAACGATTTCACCCGTGTAGCCGGCTTCGCCAATCTGACCTTCCCCATCGAACCCGCGCGCGGCCGCTACTTCAACCTGCTCACCGGGATGATGAAGGCGAGAGACGCCAGGTTCGTCCTCTCGGGCGGCGAGCCGGTGGACACGGGCCAACGGTTCTCCTCCAGCGCCTTCTTCGGCGAAGGAGAGCTTTACCTCAACAGGGATCTGATCGGTCTGTATCGGTTTGACCGGACGGACACCAACGAGCCTACGCCGGTCTTCCCCGGGAACCCGAGAGGCCGCCAGGATCGCCACACCCTCGGCCTTTTCTACACGCCGCAGGAGTCGCTGCGACTCGGTCTCCAGTACCAGATGCGACGGCTGAACGGCTACGGGCCGGATGAGGACCGGCTCCAGGCAGAGGTGTGGATGATCTGGTAGGGAGGCCTGCCCGCTACCGCGTCCGCCCGTTCCACGACACCACCTCGCCGTCCGCCAGGCGGACGGCGAGGTGATGGTAGGGGCAGGCAGCGAGCCAGTCCGGGTGGTCCTTCGGCCGCCAGAGGTAGCTCGACGGAGCGATCTGATCAGAGGGCGTGAACGTGCTCAGGTTCGCCACCGAGGCCGACTTCTTGCGATAGGCCGGATCGGCGGGGCAGTAGATCATGTCGGGCTGCCCCGAGACGTCAACCCCGTCGCCAAACACCTCGGGGGCGTGGAGATAGGTCTGCTCCTCGGGAGTCGCCATCCAGCCGACATCCTGCCCCAACGTGTACGCGACGGCCTTCTCCAGCGGCAGGTCGCCGATGTTCCGCGGCAGGTGCTGGCGCGCGAGATAGATCGTGCGAAGGCGGGTCTCGCACAGGGGGGCCGTCCCGCGCACGTATCTGCGATGACTCACGGCCAGCCCCAACGCGATTGCCAGTACGACAAGCAGCCCGATGACGAGCCGCACCGCGCCGCGCGCCAAAGTAGCACCTGGTGGCTTCGACTGTGACAAAGTGATCCCCCAATCAGGGCCAAGGACGCCTGAGATGGGGTAGGAGAGGGAACCGACCGGCCCTCCGGCGCCTTGGACCTCGGCAACCGTGGCCGTGTCTGCTGACAGCAAAGCACTCGTCTTATACCTCTTGCCTAGAGACTTGTCAACCGATTCTGACGCACAGACAGGCGAGCCGAGGAGCTGACCCCGGTCGTCTGTCGCCCGCGTTGGCACGCTTTGGAACAAGGAGTCGCGTGCGCAGCATGGCAGTGCACCTGTAGCAGTACGAAACGGAGGAGTTGTCGCGATGAGTATGGTGACGAGAAAAGCAGCACCGTTCGATCTCGCGGGGGTGGCAAATGGCGAACTCGCCCAAGCCGCCCTCGAGGACTACCGAGGAAAGTGGGTGGTCCTGTTCTTCTACCCGCTGGACTTCACGTTTGTCTGCCCCACGGAGATTCTGGAGTTCAGCAAACGAGTGCGGGAGTTCGAGGAGGCCGGAGCGGAGATTCTCGCGGTGAGCGTGGACAGTAAGTTCGCGCATCTCGCCTGGCAGCGGGAGATCGGCGGGATCAGCTACCCGATGTTGAGCGACATCACGAAACGCGTCAGCGAGCAGTATGGCGTCCTGCTCCCGGAGGAGGGGATTTCGCTGCGGGGCCTGTTCATCATAGACCCCGAGGGGGTGGTCCGGTACGAACTGATCCACGACCTGAGCGTGGGCCGGAGCGTGGGCGAGACGCTGCGGGTGCTCAAGGCGCTCCAAACCGGCGAGTTGTGCCCGGTGGACTGGCAGCCGGGGGAGGAGACGCTGGGAGCGGGATAGCAAGGGAAAAGTAAAAAGGCAAAAGTAAAAAGGCAAAAGGCGAGAGGTTGATAGATCTCGCCCCGAACCACAGCCACTGCAGGTGGTGATAGAGTGACCGGTGGACACGAATCCGCCGGGCGCGGCGCGGGCGTGGGGGGTATCCTCTTGGTGATAGGGATGCACCATGCCCGCCGAACAGAGCAGTTCGATCCTGATCGCGCACCATGACGAGAGAGTGCGGCGCGCTTTTTCCACCGTGCTACAAGAGGCTGGGTACAGCGTTCTTCATTCCGCCACCTGCGAAGCGACGCCAGGCCTAGTCGCAGAGGAGCGCCCCGACCTGGTGTTGCTTGAAGTCGGCCTTCCCGGAATCGGCGGCCTTGAAGTCGCGCGACGCCTCAGGGAGGACCCGGCCACCGCAGCGATCCCGATCCTCCATCTGTTTCCGGCCGACACGGTTCGCGCCGACATTCCTCGCGACGAGGAGCGGTGGGCCGACGGTTGTCTGGTCGAACCCGTGGAGGCCGAGACGTTGCTCACCACCGTCAAGGCGCTGCTGCACGCGCGCCGCGCGGAGGCCGAGGTGGTCGCGGCCGGTCAATGGAGACAGGCCGCCCTGGACGCGGCGCGGCAGGGCCTGTGTCTGCTCGACCGCGAGGGGCGGTACCTCCAGTGCAATCAGGCGACGTTGGACCTGCTCGGCGCCTCGCGCGAGGCCGTGCTGGGGCGGAAGTGCCACGAGTTCGTGGACTGCCCGCCGGAGCTGGCCGCGCACTGTCCGTTCCTTCGCGTCCAAGAGAGCCGGCGCCGCGAGACCGTCACGCTCGAGCTGCGCGGCCGCTGGGTGACCTTTGCGGTGGACCCGATCTGGAGTCCACGCGGGGAGCTGGACGGGGCGGTGCTGATGATGACCGACATCACCGAGAGCCGCGCGGCCGAACAGGAGCGAGAGGAGTTAGTCGCGCGGCGGGGGGCGGGGCACGCGCTGCTCCAGGAGTTGCTGCGGCAGATGCCCTCAGGAGTCGTCATCGCGGAGGCTCCCTCGGGGCGGCTCGTCAGCGCGAGTCAGCGCACACTGCAGGCCCTGCGGGTGCAGGCCCTGCCGCAGGACCCGGTGGAGCGATTCGCAGTGCTCCAGGTCACGCACCTCGACGGCCGTCCCTATGCGGTGGAGGAGAACCCCCTCTACCGCGCGCTCCATTACGGCGAGATAGTCATCGGAGAGGAGTTGGAGGTCGCGCGCGGCGATGGCTCCCGCGCTACCCTCCGCGTCAGCGCCGGGCCCGTGCGCGACGAGGAGGGCAAGACGCTCCTGGCGGTGCTGAGCTTCCAGGACATTACCGACCGCGTGGAGGCGGAGCGCGACCTCGCCCGTGAAGCCGCGCTGCTCAGCACCATCCAGGAGGGCACCGACAACTGGCTGGCTTACCTGGACCGCGAGCTTCGGTATCTCGGCGCGAACTCTGCCTACTGCCAAGGTACCGGTCTTACCTGCGAGGAGATCATCGGGCGCACCTTTCTCCAGGTGTTCCCGGATGAGGGCGAGATTGCCGCCATCTTCCGCCGCGTGCTCGCTACCGGAGCGAGAGCCGAGGCGCGCGAGTTCCCGCGCGTCCTCTACCACCGCCCTGAGCTGGGGCAGCGTTAGCTCGATTTCGGCGTCTCCCCGGTGAAGGGGGAGAGGGGCGAGGTGGAGGGTGTGGTGGTCTCGGTGATTGACGTAACCCGGCAAGTGCAGCAACGGGAGCAGTTGGTGGAGGCCGAGCGGGCGCGCGCCCAGTTGGCGGAGACCCTGAACGCCGAGATCAGCCACCGGGTAAAGAACAACCTGGCGATGGTGGCCGAGCTCTTGCAGATGCAGATCATGGCCGAACCGGAGCCGCGGGTCGCCTCCGTGCTCACGGATACCGTCTCGCGGCTGCTGAACTTCGCGGATATCCACGCCCAGATGGGGGCGACGCACCTGGAGCAGGTGGAACTGGTCGGGGCGGTGCGCCGGATCGCAGGGATCAACCGCGCCGTCTTCGCCTCGGAGAACGTGGACATGGAGGTCCGCGGCGAACCCGTCCATTATCCGTATCGCGTCGCCACCAATCTCTCCGTCATCATCAACGAGCTCATCACCAACGCGGTCCGGCACGGTTCCCTGCGCGAGGACGGTCTGCTCTGCGTGGTCACGGACATCCGGCGGACCAACGGCAAGCTGCGCATCTCCGTGTGGAACTCCGGCAACCCGGTGCCGCCCGATTTCGACCCTGGCAAGCAGAGGCGGCTTGGCCTGCGCCTGGTCTGGGATCTGGTGGTGGTGCACTACGGGGGGACGCTCACCCTCCGGCCGTACAAAGACGGCACGCGCGCCGAGATCACGCTGCCGGAGGAGCGGTTGAGACAGGACGTCTAGCTCGCGGCCGGGGCACGACCTCGTTCGGTCGTGCCCCAGGACCTACACCTGCGGAGCCGGTCTGCCGGGCAGGCCGGTCGCCCACCGTTCCTGCATCGCACTCCACTCCACGATGTAGTACAGGGCAGCGATGCCGACCACCGCGTAGATGATCCGGCTCACCACCGTCAGCGACCCGAAGATCGCCTGCACCAGGTTGAAGTCGAAGAACCCGATCAGGGCGCCGATCAGGATCAGGATGGTCGCGATAATGTCGAGCGTTTTCATCGTCCCCGCTCCTGCTCCGAACTCTCTCCCATCTCTATGGGCAAGAATAGTCTCCCGCGTTCGGCCGGGCGCGAAAACAGCCGCCCGGCGCGGGGTGTGCGATTGCTGAACGCGCGGGCCGCGCGCCGCGCAAAGCACGCCTCCCCCCACGTGCAGGAGCCCGTCCGCCCGCCGCGGAACAGGAAGGGCGGAGGCCTCGGCATGGGTGACACGCGGGTGTGCGTCTTCGATCTCGGCAACGTGATGGTCTTCCACCACGAGCAGGAGTTCTTCGCCGAACTCGCCGCGGCGTGTCGGCCCGACGCGCCCGCGGAGGAGTTGTTCTACCAGGCCTTCGACCAGGTTGACGTCGGGCGCGGCGGCGACTTCGACGCTCTCCACCCCAGGCTGGTGGAGACGGCCGGGCTGCGCTGGAGCCTCGCGGAATTCCGGCTGGCCTGGAGCGACATCTTCACCGCTAACCCGCCCATGGTGGAATTGGTGCAGACGCTCCCCCGCCCCCGCGTCCTGCTCTCCAACACGCACGAGCCGCACGTGAGCTGGATCAGAGAGCGCTTTCCCGACGTCTTCCCGCTCTTCGACCACTGCCTCCTCTCCAACGAAGTCGGCCTCGCCAAACCTGATCCCGCCTTCTTCCAACACGTCGAACGGCGCACCGGCCTCCCGCCCGCCCGCCACATCTTCACCGACGACCGAGAGGACAATATCGCCATCGCCCAGTCGCTGGGGTGGCAGGCGTTCCAGTTCGTGGGGGTGGAGGAGTGCCAACGACACCTGGAGCGCTTGGGCGTCGTCTGAACCAAACGTCCTCCTCGTTCACACAACTGTCCCTCCGCCTCCATCACTCCGCCCCTTTCCTTGACCATGATTCGGGTGGCAGGGTATAATCTCCGCGCAGATGCGGGGATAGCTCAGTTGGTAGAGCGCTAGCCTTCCAAGCTGGATGTCGCGGGTTCGAGTCCCGTCTCCCGCTCCAGTCCCTGGCTCCCGGCCGCGCCGCCGGGGCGGCTCCGCTCGGGCCGAGATCGCGAGGGGATCGGACATTCACCTGGGTCCAGAACGCCACGTTTACGGGGGGGTCAGGTTCGCGCAAAATCGTCACTGGCAAGATTTTCAGTTGACAGCCGACATCCACGCGCCTAGATTTCCGTGTTCGCACTTGTCCCCGACGACTTTCGCTGGAGGAAGTCGGCTTGGGGGAGTGCGTCTTTCTCCGGCAGTACCCTGAGCCACGTCTTCAGCCCGGTACAGCGCCCCTTCATCGCTGCGGGTCCAACCGTGCGGTGCTGTCCACCTGGAAGTCCAAGTCAATCAAGCCCACGTAGCTCAGTCGGTAGAGCATTTGCATGGTAAGCAAAAGGTCAGCGGTTCGATTCCGCTCGTGGGCTCCACTCTGCATGACGGGCCGAAAGGTTACGAGCCGGCCACGTTGAGATCATCAAGCAGCGCGCGAGCGCGATCGAAGGCGACCCCCGGATCTCGGAACCGATATCACGCAGCACCAGCACGCTGACCACCGCACACGCAACCAGGA
>CAZUGW010000032.1:0-16131 GCA_964620055.1 uncultured bacterium | reverse complement strand
ACCATGAGCTGCCGGCGCCGCGAGGGCATCGCTACGTTTTTTGAGTTTACCCAGACCACCGAGAACGACCTGATGGCAATCCGGAACTTCGGCCGCAAGTCCGCGACGGAAGTGAAGGAGAAGCTCACTGGCATGGGCCTGAAGCTCACCGGGGATACCGGGGAGAGCGAGCCCGCCCCGGACCTCGGGGAGGAATAGCACGAGTCTTGCTCCGAAGTGGGAGGACACTGGTTTGAGACATAGGATCGCCGGGCGCCGCCTGGGTCGGCCGACCGACCAGCGGATGGCCCTCTTGAGAAATCTGGTGACTTCGCTGCTGTGGCACGGCGGCGTGGTGACGACCAAGACGCGCGCCAAGGAGGCGGAGAGCATCGCCGAGAAGCTGATCACGCTCGCCAAGGTGGACAGCGTCCACCATCGCCGCACCGCGCGGCGGATGCTGATGCCGCGCACCGGGCTGCTCGACATGAAGGACGGGAAGCGCCGCGAGCTCCCCGGTGGCGGTGCGACCGCGGCCGCGGCCCAGGGCGGGCGAAATCCGGCCACCGTCGAGAACTCGGTGACCCATCTCTTCGAGCACGTGGCGCCGCAGTACCAGGACCGGCCCGGTGGCTACACCCGCATCGTCCCGATGGCCCCGCGGCGCGGGGACGGGGTGCTGCAGGTGAGGCTGAAGCTGGTGGATTACCGCTTGCCGGAGTAGCCGGCGGGGCAATGCGCAACTTCCGGCTGGTCTTGGAGTACGACGGAACGGACTTTCGCGGGTTTCAGCGGCAGCCCCGGCTGCGCACCGTCCAGGGAGTTCTGGAGGAGCGGTTCTCGCGGCTCCTGGGCGAGCCGATCAAGGTGATCGGGGCGGGACGGACTGACGCCGGAGTGCATGCCGCAGGGCAAGTGGTGAACTTCCGGACGACACGGCCCGTGTCGGCGGCGAATTTGTCGGAGATTCTGAACAGGGCGCTGCCGGCCGACGTGAAAGTGCAGCGCGGCGAAGAAGTGCCCGAGAGCTTTCACGCTCGGCGCTCCGCCTGCAGCCGGACGTATCGGTACGTGATAATCGAACGAGACGCGCCGTCGCCGCTTCTGGGGCGGTTCGCGCTGGTGCTGCCGGAGCGGGTGGACGCCGCCCGGATGACGGAGGCGGCCCGCGGGCTGGTCGGAAGGCATGATTTCCGGGCCTTCCAGGCCGCCGGGTCGGAGACGAAGACGACCGAGCGGACGTTGCTCCGTCTGGAGTGCGGGCGAGCGCGGGAGCGGGTGACCATCACCGCGGAGGCGGATAGCTTCCTGTATCAGATGGTGCGCCTGATCGTAAGCTCGCTGCTCCGCGTAAGCCGCGAGCGAATGGCGGCGGAGGAGTTGTGGGAGATTCTGGCGGCGGGCGACCGGCTCCGGCTTCCAGCCCCGGCCCCCGCTTGCGGGCTGTGCCTAATGCAGGTATCATATGACTTCCCCGACCCCGGTGGTCGGCGTGAGAGAAGGACGGGCTGACCTGCCATGATGAGGACGAAGGCGAAGGGAACCTACTCCGCCAAACCGGCGGAGGTGACGCGAGAGTGGTTGCTGATCGACGCGCAGGGCCTGACCGTGGGCCGACTGGCGGCGGATGTGGCGGCGGTGCTGCGCGGCAAACACAAGCCGATCTTTACGCCGCACGTGGATACCGGCGATTTCGTGGTGATCGTCAACGCGGCCGGGCTGGTACTGACCGGAGGCAAGGCGCTCAAGACCATGCGCTACCGGCATTCCGGCTACCCGGGCGGGCTGAAGACCGAGCCGTTCGGCGAGTTGTTCCAGAAGGACCCCGAGCGCGCCTTCCGCGAGGCCGTCCGGGGAATGCTGCCGCACGGCGTGTTGGGCCGACAGATGCTGCGCAAGCTCAAGGTCTATGCCGGCGCGGAGCATCCGCACGAGGCGCAGGGCGTGAGGCCCTACCGCCCCGCGCACGCGAAGGATGAATAGGGAGGTAACGAGGATCGTGGCACGGGAATATTACGCCACCGGGCATCGAAAGAACGCAACGGCGAAAGTCTGGCTCATCCCAGGCGAGGGGCGGGTGACCGTCAACAAGAAGCCGATGAGCGAGCACATCAAGCGGCCGACGCTGGAGATGAAGGTGCTGGAGCCGCTGCAACTCGCCGCCGCTATCGGCAGCTTCGACGTCCGCGCCCAGTGTCTGGGCGGGGGACTCTCCGGCCAGGCCGGCGCCTTGCGGCACGGCATCGCCAAGGCGCTGGTGGTCATGGACGAGGGACTCAGGACCATCATGCGGCGTCACCATCTGTTGACCCGCGACTCCAGGGTCAAAGAGCGCAAGAAGTACGGCCGCAAGCGAGCGCGGCGCGGCTTCCAGTTCAAGAAGCGCTAGGGAATGACCGGTTGGGGCAGAGTAACCTGCCCCAACCTGCGTTATGGGCCGATCGCTCACGAATCGTCCGTCAAGTGTGGAACAGAATACGGGACCGCTTTATGTCGCCTGAAGCGGGCGGGCCGTGGTACGGCCGGCGACGCAACGTCGCCAGGAAGTGCAGCAAGGAGTTTGAGGTACGCCGTATGAAGCCGTGGATCATTGCTCTGGTATGCGTCGGGGCGCTCTGCGCCCTGGTCACCGCGGCCGCCCCAGGGCGGTGCGACGAGGCCGCCCGCGTCGCGGCCGGACTCGACAGTTGGCAGGTCGGTTACGAGATCTATCAGGTGCGTCCCGGTGACACCGTCGAGCGCATCGCAGCGCACCTCGAAGAGCGAGAGCTCGGTGTGGAGGCGGCGCGCCTCCGCGCCATTAACCGCTTCGAGGAATCCGCGCAACTCGCCCCCGGCCAATCCCTGGCCGTCGTCCTCCCCGGTCGCCCGCGGGTGAGGCGCGAGCCGGAACCGGCCGCCTTGCCGGCGGCGCCGGAGACCGAGCAGCCGCAACTCACCACCTTCGCGCCGCGCTACGCGGTGGTGCAGAAGGCCTGCGCTATCACCAACGCCTGCCCGCCCGCGCGCGGCGAGGTGCTGTGGCAGTGCGACGCGGGGACGCGGGTGCTGGTGAACTCACAGCAGGGCGACTCCCTCGGCGTGGTGATGCTGGGAGGCTCCACGGGCTGGATGCCCGCGGCCGCCGCCAGCCTTACCGATGACGCGGTGACGCCGAGCGAACTGGAGCAGATGATGCGCGGCGGCGGCTGCGCCGACGTGGTGCAGGACGCGCTCTGCTACCTCGGCACTCCCTATCGCTATGGCGGCAAGCTGCCCCGCGACGTGGACTGCTCCCTCCTGGTGCAGACCGTGTTCGCCCGCCGCGGCATTTGCCTGCCCCGCACCGCCGCGGAGCAGTGCGAGGTCGGCACGCCGGTGAACAGTTGCGACCTGCAGCCCGGCGACCGCCTCTACTTCATCAACCGCTCCGGGCGCATCAGCCATACCGCCCTCTATATCGGGAACGGGCAATTCGTCCACGCCTCCTCGAATCGCGGCTGCGTGGCGGTAGATTCGTTGCAAGACCCCCACTACGCCGCGCGCTTCTACGGCGCCAGGCGTCTCTAGTCCGCGCGTCAGCCCCGGGCTGGCGCTCAGTGGCAGTTCGCCCCTCCGGGGCGGACTGCCGTTGCCTTTGTTGCCTGCCCTTTCATTGGCGTGTATAATCCCCAGGTTCGCCGCGGCGAACCGAGACGGAGGTCCAGGACGGATGGTGAACGTCGCGATTATCGGCGCCACCGGGTACGGCGGCGTCGAGTTGATTCGGCTGCTGCACTCGCACCCCGAGGTCAACCTCGCGTATCTCCACTCCGAGAGCTACGTGGGCCAGCGCGTTTGCGACGTCTACCCACACCTCCCGTGGGTAAAGACGGAACTGCGCCCGCTCGACCCCGAGGCGGTGGCGCGCGAGTGCCAGTACGCGCTACTCGCGGTTCCCGCGGGCAAGGCGCTCGTGCTCGTGCCGACGCTGCTCGAAGCGGGCGTGCGGGTGATTGACGTCAGCCCCGACTTCCGGCTGCGCGAGGCCGCGCTCTACCCGCAGTGGTACCAGTTCGAGCACACCCACCCCGACCTGCTGACCGAGGCCGTCACCGGAATCCCGGAGTGGCATCGGGCGCAGATCGCGTCTGCCCGCCTGGTAGCCGCCACCGGCTGCTATGCCGCGGCGGCGCAGTTGGCGCTCCTCCCGCTGGTGGCAGATGGGCTGATCGCTCCGGATGACATTGTGCTGGACGGCAAGACCGGCCTCTCCGGCGCGGGGCGCACGTCGCTGAAGCTCGACTACCATTTCCCGGAGGCCAACGACGACGCCTGCGCCTACTCCGTCGGTGGCCATCGCCACGCGCCGGAGGTGGTGCAGGCGCTGCAAGACCTCACCCCCTCCCCGGTCAGCCTGAGCCTGACGCCGCACCTGGTCCCGATGACGCGGGGCATTCTCATGACCGCCTACGCGAGGACCGCGGCCGATGCCGACGCGCTGCGGGCCTCGCTCGCGCGCCGCTATGACGATGAACCGTTCGTTCATGTCCTGCCGGCCGGAGTGTGGCCCCACACCAAGTGGACCGCGGGGACGAATCACTGCTTCCTGAATGTCGGCGTGGATCGCGTCTCCGGTCGCGCGGTGGTCGTCTCCGCTCTCGACAACCTCGGCAAGGGCATGGCCGGCCAGATGGTGCAGTGTCTCAATGTGATGCTGGGTTTGCCGGAGACCACCGGCCTCGAGTTGCCGGCGGCGTATCCGTAAGGAGTCTTTGATGCCGAAGCGGGTTGTACCGAACTTGTGGCGCGAGATTCCCGGCGGGGTCACGGCCCCGTGCGGCTTCGAGGCCTCGGCCGTGCGTTGCGGCCTGAAGCGCCGCGGCACCGACCTCGCGCTCATCTATAGCGTCGCGCCCGCGGTGGCTGCGGGGGTGTTCACCACCAACCGCGTCCAGGCCGCGCCGGTGCTGGTGTGCAAGGATCGCGTGGGTCGCGGCAACGTACATGGCGTCGTGGTGAACGCGGGCAACGCCAATGCCTGCACCGGTCCGGAGGGGTATCGCGATGCCGTGGAAATGGCCAACCTCGCGGCGGAGGCCTTGGGCGTGCCGAGCCGCTCCCTGCTGGTGTGCTCCACCGGGGTGATCGGTCACCGCCTGCCGATGAAGAAGATCGAGGCCGGGATCGAGAAGGCCGCGGCCGCGCTCAGCCCCAACGGCGGCGATGAGGCCGCGGCCGCGATCCTCACTACAGACACCCGGCCCAAGGCGATCGCAGTGGAGTTCGAGCTGGCCGGGCGGCCGGTGCGGATTGGGGGCATGGCGAAAGGCTCGGGGATGATCGCCCCGCACCTCGCCACCATGCTCGCGTTCCTCACCACCGACGCGGAGTTGTCCCCCGCTCAATTGCAGGCCTGCCTGGCCTCCTCGGCGGAGCGGACCTTCAACCGTGTCACCGTGGACGGGGATACGAGCACGAACGACACCGTGCTGCTCTTCGCCAACCGCCAGGCCGAGGCCGGGCCGATCACGCCCAAGCGCGGGCTGGCCCGTTTCCAGGCCGCGCTGGATTACGTCACCGCGCACCTGGCGCGGGAGATCGCGCGCGACGGCGAGGGCGCGACGAAGCTGGCGGAGATTCGCGTCCTCGGCGCGGCGACGGAGAAAGACGCGCTGCGCATCGCGCGCACCATCGCCAACTCGCCACTGGTGAAGACCGCGCTGGCCGGCGGCGACCCGAACTGGGGCCGCGTCATGATGGCCGCCGGCCGGGCCGGCGTGCGGTTCAAGCCGGAACTCACCGAACTGCACCTCGGCCAGGTGCAAGTGGTAAGCGAGGGCGCGGTCGTGCCGTACGAGGTGAAGGCCGCGGAGAAAGCCGTCTCCGGCAAGGAGGTGAGTATCACGCTCGACCTCCATTCCGGCGCGGAGGAGGCGACGGTGTGGACCTGCGATCTCACCGCAGAGTACGTGCGCATCAACGCAGATTACCATACGTAGGGGCGCGGCCTGCCGTGCCCAGACCGTAGGGGCACGACATGTCGTGCCCAGACCGTAGACCGTAGGGGCACGACATGTCGTGCCCTCAGGCAGAGACCGAACTATGACGAAACAGGCGAAGACACAACCTGACCTCGACATCTTGCGCCAGCGCGCGAGCGTGCTGATCGAGGCCCTGCCCTACTTGCGCGAATTCCGCGGGCAGACCGTGGTGATCAAGTACGGTGGCGCGGCGATGGTGGAGGAGGGACTGCGCACCGAGGTGCTCAAGGACATCGTGCTCCTCGAGCACGTCGGCCTGCGGCCGGTGATCGTGCATGGCGGCGGCCCCGAGATCAGCGAGATGATGCGTCGCCTCGGCAAGGAGCCGGCCTTCGTGAATGGGCTGCGGGTGTCCGACGCGGAGACGGTGGAGATCGCCCAGATGGTGCTCACCGGAAAGACCAACCCCGACCTGGTGGCGGCGTTGCAGTCCCAGGGCGGCCGCGCCATCGGACTGAGCGGCAAGGACGGCGGGATGGTGACGGCCCGGAAGTTCGCCGGCGCGCACGATTTCGGCTTCGTCGGCGATGTCGCCGAGGTGCGACCGGATCTGCTGCTCACGCTCCTCGGTCAGGACTTCATCCCCGTGATCGCCCCCATCGCCGCCGGGCCGAAGGGAGAGACGTACAACATCAACGCCGATCACATGGCCGGCAAGATCGCGGGCGCGCTGCGCGCGAGCAAGCTCGTCCTGCTCACCGACGTTCAGGGTGTGCTGAAGGACCGCGCGGACGCCGACTCACTCATCTCCGAGTTGCCCGCAAAACTGGCGAACGAGATGATCACGCTGGGCGAGATAGACCGGGGGATGATCCCGAAGGTGGAGGCCTGCCTGGACGCTCTCGCGGGCGGAGTGGCGCGCTGCCACATCCTTGACGGCCGCCTCCCGCACGCGCTGCTGATGGAGCTCCTCACCGATTTCGGGATCGGCACCATGGTGGTGAAGTGAGGAGGCCTCATGCCACTCTTTGAATACCGCTGTGACAAGTGCAACCGCACCTTCGCCCTGCTCATCGGCATGACCGCGGAGAAGGCGAAGAAGGAGTGCCCCCACTGCGGCGGGCGGAAGCTGACGAAGCTGATCTCGCGCCCGGCGCGAATCGTGAAGAGCGAGGACTCCGATTCCGATCTGGGCCCGGAAGACGGCGATTTCGGCGGCGGCATGGGCGACGACTTCGGTGACGACGAGTTCGACGAGGAGTAGCGAGATGAACCTGGAACAAGCGGCCGCGCTGGAACGACAACACCTGCTGACCCTCTACACCACCATCCGCCTGCCTATGGTGATCGCGCGGGGCGAGGGCGCGCGGCTGTGGGATACGGAGGGCAAGGAATACCTCGACTTCATCTCCGGCGGCCGCGCGGTCACTGGCGTGGGTCACTGCCACCCCAAGGTCGTCGCCGCCCTCTGCGCGCAGGCCGGGACGCTGATCCATGTCTCCAACGACTTCTACACCGAGCCGCAGCTTCTGCTGGCGGAGCGGCTGTCCACGCTCTTCGGCGGGCGGTGCTTCCTCTGCAACAGCGGCGCAGAGGCGAACGAGGCCGCCCTCAAGCTGGCCCGCAAGCACGCCTACAAGACCTCGGGACCGGAGAAGCACGAGATCGTGTGTGCCCTCAAGTCCTTCCATGGGCGCACGCTCGCCACCCTCACTGCCACCGGTCAGCCGAAGTACCAGGAGGGCTTTGCGCCCCTGCCGGCCGGGTTCCTGCACATTCCGTTCAACGATGTGGAGGCCCTGCGCAACGCGGTCGGACCGCGCACCTGCGCCGTGATGCTGGAGCCGATCCTCGGCGAGAGCGGCGTCTATCCGGCCACGCCGGAGTTTCTCGGCGCGGCGCGCGAGCTGTGCGACGCGCACGGTGCGGCGCTCATCTTCGATGAGGTGCAGACCGGGATGGGGCGAACTGGGACGATGTTCGCCTACCAGGGGTATGATACTCAGCCCGACATCATCACGCTGGCGAAAGGCCTGGCCGGCGGTGTGCCCATCGGCG
This sequence comes from uncultured bacterium, assembly GCA_964620055.1. Taxonomy (GTDB): domain Bacteria; phylum Armatimonadota; class Hebobacteria; order Hebobacterales; family Hebobacteraceae; genus CAZUGW01. The sequence goes on along the minus strand of CAZUGW010000032.1, from coordinate 8,152 downwards.
CGATGCTCGCCCGCGAGCCCATCGCGAGCTCGTTCCAGCCCGGCGACCACGCCTCCACCTTCGGGGGCAGCGCGCTCCCCGCGGCGGCCGCGCTCGCCGTGCTCGACGTGATCGAGGAGGAGGGGCTGGTGGCGCGGGCCGCCAGCCTTGGGGCGCGCCTGGCACAGGGACTGAGAGCGCTGCGAGCGAAGTTCCCCCTGATCACCGAGATCCGCGCCTGCGGGTTGATGCTCGGGGTGGACCTGGCCGAGCCGAAGTCGGCGGAGATCAAGAGCCGGTGCGCGGCGCGCGGGCTACTCCTCACCACCGTCGGCGACGCGATGCTCAGGCTGCTGCCTCCGCTGGTGCTGACCGACACGGAGGCCGACCGCGGCCTGCAGATTCTCGGTGAGGTGATCGCCGACCTGAGCGGAGGCTAGAGAGGCGACGTGGACGCGGGATTCCTGATCCTGATCGCGGTTGTTCTCGCCTTCGTGAGCTTGCTCGTCGTCGCGCGAATGAAGTCGGCGGGGACGTCGAACCGGTCGGTGGCGCTGCTGGTCGCCGAGTTGTGGGCGGTGTTCGCGCTCTGGATCGGGGTGCTGTGGGCGGCCGCGACAAAGCTCGGGGTCGAGCCCGGCGCGGGCGGCGTGCCGGACGTGAGGACGCTGCTGCGTCACGCCGCCGGACTGAGCGGGGTAGAGCGCGTTTTACTGGTACTTAGCTTGCTTTTAGGGATAGCTGTCTTCATCCATCTCATGTGGGCGCTGCCCCGCGCGATGCGTGACGCGGGCGGCGACTGACGCAGAAGGGGAGGAACGATGCCTCTCTCACTGGCGGGAAAGAGCTTGGTGTCAATCGCGGATCTCACGCGGGAGGAGATCTACGAGGTGCTGCGCGTGGCCGCGGCCCAGAAGTCCGGGCAGATCTCCCGGGAGGAGCAGTTGCAGATTGCCCGCGGGAAGACGCTGGCGATGCTCTTCGACAAGTCGTCCCTGCGCACCCGCGTCGGCTTCGAGGTGGCGATGAACCAACTCGGCGGGCACGCCATCTACGTCGCGCCCAGCGACATCAACCTCGGCGTGCGCGAGACCGTGCCCGACGCCGCGCGCGTCTTCGGCCGCACGGTGAACGCGATCTCCGCGCGAATCTCCTCCGACGCGACCATTGCGGAACTCGCGCAGTTCTCCGGCATTCCCGTGATCAACGCCATGTCCGACCGCGAGCACCCCTGCCAGGCGCTCGCCGATATGCTCACCGTGATCGAACGCAAGCGGCGCATTGACGGCGTGGAGATCGCGTGGGTGGGGGATGGCTACAACGTCTGCCACTCGCTCATGCTGATCTGCGCGGTCCTGGGCGCGAACCTGCGGGTGGCCACCCCCTCGGCCTACGAGCCGGCCGCCGAGTTCGTCGCCAAGGCGAAGGAGTTGACGCAGGCGACCGGAGGGATGCTCACCTTGGGCAACGATCCGCGCGCCGCGGTCAAGGGCGCGGATGTGATCTACACCGACGTGTGGATCAGCGCGGGCCAGGAGGAGCAGGCGACGCGGCGGAGGCGGGATTTTGTCGGGTTTCAGGTGAACGACGAACTGGTGGCCGAGGCGGCCGAGGACGTGATCGTGATGCACTGCCTGCCCGCGCACCGCGGCGAGGAGATCACCGACGAGGTACTGGACGGCCCGCACTCCGTGGTGCTCGACCAGGCGGAGAACAGACTGCACACGCAGAGAGCGTTGTTGTCCCTGATGCTTACATAGTGAAGAGCCGAAACGCAGGAACCTAACAACGGCCGTTCGACTCCTCGAGAAAGGAACTTGCCATGCCAAAGGTAGTCCTTGCCTATTCCGGGGGTCTCGACACCTCCGTCATCATCCGCTGGCTCAAGGAAGAGCACGGCGCAGAGGTCTACGCCGTGGCGATTGACCTCGGCGAGGAGCGCGATTACGCCGCGATCCGCGAGAAGGCCCTGAAGATTGGCGCGGTAGGATCGGAGGTGATAGACGCCAAGGACGAGTTCGCGCGCGATTTCCTCCTCCCCGCGCTGAAGGCGAACGCGGTGTACGAGGACCGCTATCCGCTCTCCACCTCCCTGGGGCGACCGCTCATCGCCAAATTGGTAGGAGAGGTGGCGATACGAGAGAAGGCGGACGCGGTGGCCCACGGCTCCACCGGCAAGGGAAACGACCAGGTGCGTTTTGAGGTCACATGGGCGGTGCTCTTCCCGCACCTCCAGCAGATGGCCCCCATCCGCGATTGGGGCCTGACCCGCGATCAGGAGATCGAGTACGCGAAGCAGCACGGCATCCCGGTCCCGGTTGATAAGAAGTCGCCGTATAGCTACGACACCAACCTTTGGGGCAAGAGCGCCGAGGCCGGGCCGCTGGAGGACCCGTGGTTCGAGCCCACCAAGGACGTGCATCAGTGGACCAAGGACCCGGAGGAGGCCCCGGACACGCCGGCCTACGTCGAGATCGGGTTCGAGCAGGGCGCGCCCATCTCCCTCGACGGATTAGTGATGCCGCCGGCCGAGTTGATCGCGAAACTCAACGCCCTCGCCGGCGAGCACGGTGTGGGTCGCATTGACATGATCGAGAACCGCCTCGTCGGGATCAAGTCGCGCGAGACTTACGAATGTCCCGCGGCCACGGTCCTGCTCGCCGCACATCGCGATCTGGAGGGTCTCTGCCTGGAGCGCGAGGTGATGCACTACAAGCGCATGTTGGAACTCAAGTACGCCGAGCTGGTGTACTACGGCCTGTGGTACAGCCCGCTGCGCCGCGCCCTCGACGCCTTCATGGACAGCACCCAGGAAACGGTGACCGGGACGGTCCGCATGAAGTTGCACAAGGGCAACTGCCTTCCCGTGGGGCGCAAGTCCCCGTACTCGCTCTATCGTCTCGACCTCGCCACCTATGACGCCGGCGACCGCTTCGACCAGCGCCAGTCCAAGGGCTTCATCCAGCTCTGGGGGATGTCCGCGCAGATCGCCGAGCAGGTGCGCCGGGAAGCGGAGGGGGAATAGCCCATGCGTCTCTGGGGAGGACGGTTCTCGAAGGACCCGAACGAGCTGGCGCTCCAGTTCACCCAGTCGCTGCCGTTCGACCAGCGGCTGACGGAGTGCGACCTCGAGGGCAGCATCGCCCACGCGCGCATGTTGGGCAAGTGCCGCATCATCACCCGCGACGAGGCCCACCAACTCGAGGCCGGCCTGGAGCGCATTCGCGCCGCCCTCGCCGCGGGGGAGCTGAAGCTCGATCCCCACTCCGAGGATATCCATACCGAGATCGAGCGACTGCTCTTCGAGCAAGTCGGGCCGCTCGCGGGCAAGCTGCACACCGCGCGCAGCCGCAACGATCAGATTGCGCTGGACATTCGGCTCTATCTTCGGGAGGAGATAGACCAGATCCAGCAGGAGATGCGCGACCTGCAGCAGGTGCTGGTGGACCTGGCGGAGCGTCACCTCGGCGCGGTCATGCCGGGCTACACGCACACCCAACTCGCACAGCCCGTGCTGCTTTCGCACCACCTGCTGGCCTACTTCTGGATGCTGCAGCGTGACCGCGAACGGCTGGCGGATTGCCGCGCCCGCGTCAACCTCTGCCCGCTCGGGGCGGCTGCGCTCGCCGGGACGAGCTTCCCTATTGATCCCGCGTTCGTGGCCAAGCAGCTCGGCTTCGACGGCCTCTGCCCGAACAGCATGGACGCGGTGGCGGATCGCGATTTCGTGGTGGAATTCCTCGCCAGCGCCGCCCTCGCGATGGCCCACCTCTCCCGGCTTGCGAACGAGATCGTCTTGTGGTCCACGACCGACTTTGGGTTCATCCGCCTCGACGATGCATGGTGCACCGGCTCCAGCATCATGCCGCAGAAGCGCAACCCCGACCCGGCCGAGTTGGTGCGCGGCAAGTCCGGCCGCGCCTACGGCAATCTGCTCGCCGCGCTCACCGTGCTCAAGGGGCTGCCGCTGACCTACAACCTCGACCTGCAGGAAGACAAGGAGGCGCTGTTCGACACCCTCGACACCCTGCGCCCGTGCCTCAACGTGATGCGCGAGATGCTGGCCACGGCGACATTCGACACGGAGCGCATGGCCGCGGCCGCGGGGCGGGGATTCTCCACCGCCACCGAGGTCGCGGATTACCTGGTCAGGAAGAGTATCGCCTTCCGCGAGGCCCATGGCATCGTGGGACAGATCGTGCGCTACTGCGAGAAGCAGGGCGTGACGCTCGGCGACCTATCACTTACCGAGTGGCACTCCTTCAGCAAGGAGTTCGGCGAGGACATCCTCGAGATCATCTCCCCCCTCGGCGCCGTTCAGGCCAAGCGCTCACCGGGCGGCACCGCGCCGGAGCGGGTGAAAGAGCAGATCGAGAAAGCAAGAAAGTTGCTTGCCGAGTAGCCACGGGAACAGAAAAGTGGCGCGCTATGCTGAGCCATCGCCGAGCGCATTGAGTACCTTCACGACGACGTCGACGGTGGTCGAGGGATTATCGTTCTCCTCTTTCCCAGCACTTCGATTATCCCGCCGCAGCCACTCGGCACGCTGGAAAGCGACACTCTGCCTATCAACGATATCATGGTAGACGCACTTGGTCTCGCAGTAGTCGGTGACGTGGTGTCTGACTTCGGACTTCGCGTCATCGCGCTCGGTATGGGCGAATGAGTAGTTTTCTCTGAGGTGCTGCAGGTACCATATCTCAAAACAAGGGTTCGAAAAGGCAATCGCAATCCCGTGCTTCATGGCGAGGGCGAAGGCCTCATCCACCCATTCATGGGCATCCCGGTCAAAGACACACCACACCTGCGCGTAACGCTCCTTGCTCTTCTCGGCGTCGACTTTCTTCTCAACCGCGTCTTCGACAACCGACCTTGGATTCGATCCTCGCTCACTCGGTATGGCCTCGACCGACGTAAGCCGCCTGTGTCGCGCCAGCGAGGTGAAGTAGATGGGCTCAGTCTTGCCTTCGCACACGATCAGCACGCGAGGACGCGGGGGGAGGTGCGGTCCCCGACGTCGGAGCGAGGTGTCCGTCCCACGATTCCGAGTTATGCGCCTAGCCGCCAAGGCTCATCCCCCCCGATGAGAGGCGTGGCACCGTAACGCCCTTTCAGGTAACCGTGCCGCACATTCTCGTCCTTACGGATGCGGTACTCCCATAGCGACCGAAGCCGGCTCGCTGCCGAGGCATCCTTCTCGATCAGCCAAACTTGGTCACGACGGAATACATCATCGTCGAGCAGGTCAACGTTGTGCGTGGTGAAGATGAGTTGGGATGCAGGCGACGCGTGGAACCCCTCAATCAGGTACCGCATCAGGATGGGATGCAGACTGCGCTCCAACTCGTCCACCAGGAAGACGCCACCTGCATCAAGCGCGCCGAACCACGGCCCGGCAAGCTGAAAGAGTCTACGCGTGCCAGCTGATTCCTCGCTGAAATCGAAAGAGACCTCCCGCCCGTGCTCGGCCACGTGGACTGCTTGGACGCCCAACCCGTCCACCGGCGGGTCTGCGGGGTTCACCTCAGCACCGACCTGCTGTGACCCACCCGCGCCTGCTAATACGTAGCCCTCCATCATTCCCGGCAGTGCATCGCTCATTCCCTTCTGGTACGGACGAAGCGCGACCGAGGCGATGCCGAGGTCCGCTACTTGTATGAGTCTCCTCAGACGGTCGCCGAAGCCTGCCTCCTCAGTTCTCAGCTTGACTAGCGTGAGGAATCCGGCTGGCTCAAATGCCAGTTGATCCGAGACGACACTGAGCCTATCCCGGAACCAGTCGAAGATCGGCCTAGCGGCCTCGCTGTTGAGTTGGACTGCAACGGATAGTAGGAGGGCGTTGGGCCTCAAGAGCTTAGCCAGCTGCGCCTTCTCGCCCTTCCAGTACTCACCGAAGGAGAGGCTACCATCAGGGGACCGAGTGAAAAGCCTTCGAGGCTTAACCGCTATCTCGGTCAGCCACTCTTCGATGACGTGCTCTCTATTGACTGTGAAGCCGTAGACATATCGCTTGTCTTGAATGCCAAGCACGATCTCGAACTCACTTGGGTCATGTACCTCATCCAGACCAAGCATGAACGGCGTAACGGAGATGGGATCCCCGCGCTGACCCCGACTGGCAGAGTTGACCACGAAGTCTTGCACGAACGCGAGCGCCTTTACGAGGTTGGACTTGCCAGAGGCATTTGGGCCGTAAATGGCAGCGCTCTTAAGAAGCCGCAGCCTGGATCGTCCAGGAAGCGGAAAGCAGTTCTTCTCAAGGGTCGGATCTGGCGACGCGACCATACTCAGTGTAATCCGCTCCTTGATGGACCGGAAATTGGCAACACTGAACTCGACAAGCATCGTTCGCCTCCGTTCTCGCCCTGGCCCCCAACGTTTGGATAGCCTGAACGAGGCTGGCGATTTCCGCCAATTATGAGGATTTTCCACATATTGTCAAGAAATGCTTGGCATTCGGCGGGGAGAACACGAGACAATCAGATAGGATCGCGCAGGCCCAGACCGACACAGGGCCAGATACGACGCCGCACAGTTACTCAACGCCCCCTACAACGCGATCCCCAGCTCCGCGAACACCTCCTTCAGATATCGCGCCGCGTGCGGAATCGCGATCTCCGGATCGGGGATCTCCGGGTGCCACGCCTTCTCCCACTCGAACGAGACGTAGCCGCCGAAGCCGAGATCGCGCAGCTTGCCGAGCAGTTCGCGCAGCGGCACGTCGCCTTCACCGAGCAGCGTCATCGCCCCGTCCGCGCGCTCGTCCTTGATGTGCGCGTGGTAGGTGCGGCGGCCGATCAGCTCCGCCGTGCGCGCGGGAGCCTCGCCGTTGGCGTACGGATGCCGCAGGTCCCAGATCACGCCAGTCCCTACATCGCCCGCCTCCGCCATCAACTCCGCCACCGCCTCGCCGGTGCAGAACGCGTCATGCGTCTCCAGCAACACGCGCACGCCTCGCGCGACGGCATACCGCCCAAGATGGGCCAGCTTCTCAGCCGACCGCGCCCGGCAAGCCTCCAGCGACTCCCCCTCCGGCACGTGGCCCCCGAACACGCGCATGTACGGCGCCTGCAATTGCGCCGTCAGGTCAATCATGCGCTCTGCCTCACTCAAATCGGTCTCCGGTTTGCTCAGTACAACTGAACTGCCATGGACGCAGACCTCCACTCCCGCGTCGGGGAACCGCCGCGCGAAGCCCTCCGGCCCGCCGGGAAACTCCGCCAGCTTCGCGGCCAGATCGTGCGACCCCTCGTAGAACCGCAGCTCCACGCCGCCGTACCCATGCTCCCGCGCCGCGCCGAGTATCTGCTCGATGCCCCAGTTCGGGCATCCCAAGGTGCTGAAGGCCAGCTTCATCGTGTCACTCCTGTACTGCGGGTTGAGAGTGCATTCGTTGGACAGTAGCCTGCCTCCTGCCATTCGCTCTCGCGTTGAAAACGGCGCCGCGCTGTGCTATACTCGGCCTCAGACGGACTGCAATGCTCGGCCCGAGGCGCGCTGCTCAGGCGCGCGGGGGCAATCACGGGGATGCCAATGCCGATACGTCTCCAACGTTTCATGCCCGCGCTCTTCCTCGCGGTCGGCCTCGTCGCTCGGCCCGCGCTCGCCGATTCCGCATCGGATGGGATCAAGGCCTTCAACAAGGGCGATTTCTCCACGGCCATCAGGAGCTTCTCCGCGGCGGCGAAGGAGAAGCCCAACGACGCCGCCCTGCAGGCCTGGCTTGGCTCGGCCCAACTGCGCGCCGGCCAGTATCAAGCCGCCGTCGAAAGCCTCGGAAAGGCTACCGCGCTCGACCCCAAGATGCCGGAGGCCGAGAACAACCTCGGCAGTGCCTACTGGGCGCTGAGGAAGACGCCCGAGGCCATCGCGCACTACCAACAGGCGGTACAGTTGCAGCCGCACTATCCCGCCCCGCATTACAACCTGGGCACGGCCTACCTCGCGGGCGAGGATTACGACAACGCGGTGGGCGAGTTCACTGCCGCCGCCGAGCTCGATCCCAAGAACGCCGACGCGTTCAACAATCTGGGCGTCGCCTACGAGCGGCAGGGCAAGCTCTCCGACGCCGTCTCGGCCTATGAGAAAGCGGTCGCGGCCAAACTGGATGATCCGTCGTTCGGCCTGAACCTTGCCCTCGACATGGAAGACCACGCGGCCCTGCCGCTCGATG
>CAZUGW010000031.1:7719-16229 GCA_964620055.1 uncultured bacterium | reverse complement strand
CGGCGGCGTGTTTCTCTGCGTCGTAACTCGTGGACGAGTCGGGACCGTCAATCATTATCATCCTCAGCTTCCCGCCCTCCCAAGACTCGAATCGCGTCAAATGGCCGGGAGCCTGCCACTTCTCATTCACCTCATCCTTGTTCCCACCGTAGTACCGAATGCGCATGTACACCCCCGGCGCTCCCTCCATCGCCGCCATCGCCCGATCAACGAGCGCTACCGTCGCGCCCACCGCCACCGCGATCAACCGCCGACGCGGACGAGCGGGTGCCTGTTGTGTGGCCTCGACCGCAGCCACCGCCCGCGCCTTCAACTCCGGCGTCAACTCCGGCCGCGCCGTTTCCAGCAATCCCGCTATCTCCATCTGCAACTGCCTATCGCTCATGGTCCGCCAGCCTTTCCCGGGCCTTCGTTCTTGCCCGATGCAGGAGTGAGTGGACGGCTCGCTCCGACCGGCCCACCACGCGCCCGATCTCTCGCACCGACAGTTCCTCGATACTACTCAACACCAACACCTCCAGCTCGACCTCGGACAACACTTCCGCCAACACAGCCACAGACCGCTGTGCGTCCAGTCGGGCCGCTGCCGCCACGGCTATGTCGTACCCGTCGGTGACCTCTACCGCGCTCTCCAACGGCATCTGCGCGGCCGCGGGGATGGAGCGCCTGCGCCTGCGCAGTTCGTTGTGCATCTCTCGTCTCGCCACGCCGTACAACCAGACGGCGAAGACGGACTTCCGCGGGCTATACCAGCGGATGTGACGCGCGGCCGCGGCGAGCGACTGCACCATAATATCCTCGGCCAGTTGCCGGTCGTGAGGAAACCGCGCCGCGGCGAAGGACAGGAGCTTCGGCCCAAAGCGCGTGCAGAGCGCCTGCGCCGCCTCCGGCGCGCCCTCCAGCAAGCCGCGCCAGATCTCCGCGTCGCGGTCCGTGGTTGGTCGCACCATGACCTCTGCTTCCGCTTCCGCCATTCCGTTCATCCCTGCCGATCCGAAGTCGAGCCGTCCGTAGAGTATAACGCCGGAAAGAGCGGAGTGTCGCGCCCCATTTTCGTAATCGAAGCCTCCGCCAGGCTGGCCGACCGTCCCCTCCCGGCAGGATTCCCGCCCGTCACGGGCGAATCTCCGTAGCGGTGAAGTTCAGACAGACGGAGGCCCTCATGTCTCAGCAAGTCGCTGAAGTCACTACCTGCCAGGTCTGCGGCCGGGCCGACCCTGGTAGCGAGCTTGTTCCCGCCCGCGCCGTCGGCGCCGCCGTGACTCAGGAGATCCAGCAGGCTTGTCCCACCTGGTCCGCGGAAAGCTGCATCTGCGCGGCCGACCTGAACCGCTTCCGGGAGAGCTACGTGCGGCGTAGCCTGGAGGCGGAGCGGGGCGAACTCTCGGCGCTCGAGGCCGAGGTGCTGAAGGCCTTGGGCGAGCAGGAGCTGCTCGCGAAGAACACCAACGACGAGGTGGACGAGCACTCCACGTCCGGGCAACGCCTCGCGGACAAGGTCGCCTCTTTTGGAGGAAGCTGGTCCTTCATCATCACCTTCGGCTCCATTCTGCTCGTCTGGGTGACGCTCAATTCCATCGCCTTGCTGCGCCGGCCCTTCGATCCCTACCCCTTCATCCTCCTCAACCTCGTCCTCTCCAGCCTCGCCGCGTTCCAGGCTCCCATCATCATGATGAGCCAGAACCGCCAGGAGCAGAAGGACCGGCTGCGGGCGGAGCACGATTACCAGGTGAACCTGAAGGCCGAGATCGAGATCCGCACCCTCAGTCAGAAGCTGGATCACCTGCTGCACCAGGAATGGCAGCGGCTGCTCGGGGTTCAGGAGATCCAGACGGAGATGATGGAGGAACTGGTGCGGCGGGCCGGTGCGCCGCTCGACGGCCGGGCGAAGTAGGAGCAAGTCGGCGACGTGACGTCAAGACGGCCTGACCTCCATCTCCCTCTCCCCCCTCCACGGGAGGAGGGGGATTGGCGTCTCATTTCCCCCAACGTCTGTCAACCCAACGGTAGAACGCAGGATACGCTTTACACCGATTGCTGTCAGGAAAAGCGTTGGCCGTGTCGTACCATGAAGACAAGTCTTGTAGGAGGCCCAGCAAGGTATATCGGTTGGCTGACCGTAATCTCTGGAGAATAAGGATTGCTGGTTATCTAAGGAGGTGGTGAATATCACGTGAATAGAGGGACTCCGGGCAACTGGGTGTTTCGGGACCGCCCGTCCCGGAACTCGTGTGCTGGCCTCGCGAGGGCCGAAGCGCCATGATACGTGCGATTGCTTTCTCGGAACGACTGAGGCAAGACCCGAAAGGGGGTTCACGGATGATCGAGATTCGAAGAAGCAGGCTGCTGGTGATAGCAGTTACCTGCGCGGCGGCGCTGCTCTGCGCCGCGGCCGCGCTGGCCGGTCCGCAGGCCAGCATCACGCTGAAGGGGAGCGACGCGGCGCTCTGCAACGTTGATGACATAGACTGGTCCTTGACCAAGACCACCGACACGCCGTATGTGGAGGGCAGCGGCCCCGTCTCCTGGACGGTTTCCGCCAGCCGGATTGACCTTCACGACAACCACCTCACGGTCAACGGCTATGTCCAGGTGCAGAATACCGGCGCCGCGCCCGCCACGATCGGCAATGTCGTGGTGAACCTGCAGCGCTGCCGGTATGTCGGAAAGAACGCGGGCTCCAAGTGGGTGTCGGCCTCCGTGGATGTCGCCGACGCGACGCACGGCGACGCGGCGACTACCGCCAAGATCGTCGCGGCCGCCTCGGCCGAGGTCCCCGCCTCCAACGCGCTGTTCAACTCGCCGCCGACCTACACGGTGAGCGGCGCCCAGGGCACGTTCACCGAGAACGCCGCCTCCGGCACGCTCGAGTTCACCGACGCGGACAGCAATACCCTTTGGGCCATCACCCCGCAGCGGACCATCCCGGCCGGCGGGGTCGTGAATCTGCTCTTCGTCGCCACCTTCAACAACACCATCTCCCTCCTCCCCGATAACGAGCTCCTTCGCGCCGAGGTGATCGTCAGCTTTGGCAACTGCGCCCTGCGCGGCGGCAGCGGCGCGTCGGCGGCGAAGATTGACATCAACGGCAACGGCCTCAGTGACAGCGACGAAGCCTATGTGCGCAGCGTCCCGACGCGCCCGACGCGAAATGTGCCCTCGCTGGTGCTCTGCAACGACACCGTCACCCTGACCGACCCGGGGGTCGCTACCACCCGCGACGTCACCGCCAGCAGCTTCGACAACGGCGGGATCGGAGACGGGGTGGCCCTCAACGAGAGCGCGGAGGCCCCGGTGACGGTGGACGTGGACGGGGGCGCGGGGGGCGGCACCGTCGGCAATACCGCCTATCTGGACGGCGAAGGCTGCGAGGTCGGCGTGATCATCGGCTACGATGTCTTTGGCGCGCCGATCTATCACTACTTCCCCTGCTGCCTGGGTCTCGATCTGGAGGCCTCGTCGGTGGTGGAGGTCGGCCCCAATGCCCCCGCGGGTTTCAGCGACTATGACTTCTACACCTACGGCCAGGGCGCATGGGGAGCAAAGCCGAGCGGCGGCAACGCCGGTCAGATCCTGGCGGAGAACTTCGCCTCCGTCTACCCGGGCGGCTTCGTCGAGGTGGGTATCCCTGGAAGCGGCGGCTTCTCCATGAAGTTCACCAGCGCGCTCGCCATCCAGAACTACCTGCCGGCCAGCGGAGCGCCAGGGGTCCTGACCGCCGACTTGGTGAACCCCACCAGTTCCAGCGCGAATGCGTTCGGCGGCCACGTGCTGGCGCTGCAGTTGACGGTGGACTTCAGCGCCGCGGGCATCACCCAGGGGCCGGGAGGGCCGCTGGGCAGCCTGACGCTCTGCAATACCGGCGCCTCGCTGGACGGGCAGACGGTGGCGCAGATTCTCGCCGTTGCCAACACCGCGCTGGGCGGAGGCGGCCTGCCGACGGACTACTCGCTCCCGGCTCTCAACGACCTGCTCGATCACTTGACCAACGCTTTCAGCAGCGGCCTCGTCAGCGCCTGGGCGACCCAGTACCTCTGCTACTGAGCGTCGTCCCCAGCTACGCGTTGAGACGAACGCCCCCGGCCGGGCCGGGGGCGTTCGCGTTGGCCGCGCCTCCGAGTGCGCGCCGGACCACGTTGACCTCCCCCTCCCTTTGCGCTACCATTTGAGCAACCGCCGTCGCCGAAAGGGAAGTCTCATGTCGAGGCTGCGAGCGATTGCGCTGGTAGCGCTGCTGGGGGTGTGGGGCGGCTGCGCGCGGGCGGAGGCGATTGTGCCGGCGTCGGGGCCGCCGAATGCGCCCTCGAACCTGTCTGCGGTGGCGCGGTCCAGCACGCAGCTCGACTTGTGCTGGAGCGATAACGCGCGGGACGAGTACGACTTCGCAGTGGAGTACCGCGTCGGCTCCTCCGGCGCGTTTACGCAACTCGCGGTGGTGGAGCGGAATTACACGCGCTACTCCCACACCGGGCTGACGCCGGGGCAGGAGTATCAGTATCGCGTCTACGCGCGTAATGGGCTGGGCAGCTCGGGCTATTCGAACACGGCGAGCGCCACGCCGCAGGACCGGACCGTGATGCAAGTGTCGAGCTTGGCGGAGTTGCGCACCGCGATCAGCGCGGCCGCGCCGGGGACCACGATCGAGATCGCGGACGGGAGCTACCTGCTCGATACCAACGGGATCTTCCTCAACGACAAGACCGACCTCACCATCCGCAGCCACTCCCGCAACCGCAACGCGGTGGTGATCCACGGCAACGGCATCACCAGCTATCCGGAGTTCTGCTTCAAGCTCTACCGTTCTCAGCACATCGTGCTCGAGGACATGACCTTACGCGACGTCTACTGGCACTGCGTCCAGGTGAACGAGGGTTCGAGCGATGTGACATTCCGCAACCTGTACATGTGGGATGCGGGCGAAGGACCGATCAAGAGTACGCTGTCCATAGATGCCTATGGGCAGGCCACGGAGCCCTACTGTGACAACGGCTTGGTGGAAGACTGCGTTATCGGCTACACCAACGGCAGCACCCGCAGCGCCATCGAGGGGATTGACCTGATGGGCAGCGCGAACTGGGTGGTGCGGCGGACCTCGTTCTATCATGCCTATGGCGATCCGTCCTACACCGGCAGCCCAGGGTGGGGGTTCTTCGCCAAGGGCGGCTCCATAGATACCACGGTGGACGATTGCTACTTCGAGGACTGCGGCGTCTCCATCTCCTTTGGCGGCGGCGGCTCACCGGACGAGTGGAAGCGCGGCCACGTCCCCCAGGAGCACACCGGCGGGATCATGCGCAACAACGTCGTGCGCCACACCACCGTCACCACTCCCGTCCGCGACGTCGCGGTGTACATGAACAAGGCCGCGGACTTCCGCGTCTACAACAACACCTTCTGGACCACGTCGGACACGGGCACTTCCATTGACAGCCGCTTTGCGGAGAGCACCGGGTGGGTCTACAACAACCTCTGCACCCAGCCCCTACACTTGCGGGACGGCGGGACCGCGGTCGAATCCAACAACATCTGGGAGGCGACGGCCGCGCTCTTCGCGGATCAGACCAGCGGCAACCTCCACCTGCGCTCCGACGCGGCCGCGGCGATAGACCAGGGCCTCGATACCACGGATTGGGTGGCGTATGACATGGACGCCGAGGCCAGGCCCTCCGGCGCGGCCGTGGACCTCGGCGCGGACGAGTATCTACCGGGCCTGTTCTCCGACGTGCCGAGCTGGCACTGGGCGGCGAAGTACATTGGCGCGTGCGTCAACGCCGGGATCGTCGGCGGCTACTCGGACGGGACGTACCGGCCCACCGTGCCGGTAACCCGCGACCAGATGGCCGTGTTCATCGCGCGGACGCTGGCCGGAGGCGACTCCCAGGTGCCCACCGGCCCGGCGACCGCCACTTTCTTGGACGTGCCGACGGGCCACTGGGCCTACAGATACGTCGAATACGCGAAAGCGCACGGCGTGGTCGGCGGATATCCCGACGGCAGTTACCAGCCCACGGTGACGGTGACGCGCGATCAGATGGCCGTGTTTGTCGCGCGGGCTATGTGCGGCGGCGACGCGGGCGTGCCGTCCGGCCCCGGCACGGCCACCTTCCCCGACGTGCCGACGAGCCAGTGGGCCTTCAGGTACGTGGAATACATCAAGAGTCAGAGCGTCACCGGCGGCTACCCCGACGGGACCTACCGGCCGGTCGGGGTGGTGACGCGGGATCAGATGGCGGTATATGTGCAGCGGGCCTTCGTGCTGCCGCTGTGACGGGTCCTCAGGGGGAGGCCTCGCCGTCTGCGAAGAGGACTATCTGAGACGCGGCAGGAACTAGAGAGATCGTCCCCGGATATCGGGTCAGGAGGTGCAGCGATGCGACGTTTCATCTTCGGAGTGAGCATCCTCGTGGCGTGGGCGGGCCTGGCCTCGAGGCCGGCACTGGCCGGTCTGCGCTCAGTATGGGCGGTGGATGACGGCGAGAAGATCTACCAGGATGACACCGCCAATCCCCTGAAGAACGGGGAGGGTAACTCGGTGTGGGACGGGGCCGCGGTGTCCCTGTTCTCCGCCCGCAACGAGATCGTGGCCTTCCAGCTCATCCTCGAGGCCGACGCCGCCGGCGCGCAGAACGCCAACGTCACGGTTTCCAACCTCACCAACGGCGCCTCCTCCATCCGCGGCAGCCATCCGCTCCCGGCCCCGAATGATTACCTCGGCGTCGGGGTGGAGCTGTTCACCGAGCACTACCTCAACGTCTTCGACCCCTCCGGTTCTCCGACCGGGGGGTACTTCAACTGGACTGCCGCCGCCTGCCCGAACCTGACCGGCCTGATGCCGGACGCCCTGGTTCCCTTCTCGGCCGCGGTGGGCAAGGGGGGCGCGCCGTTCACCATCGCCGCCAGCCTGAACCAGGGGGTGTGGGTGGACATCTACGTAGCAAAGGGCCTGCCCGCCGGCACCTACACCGGCAACCTTGTGGTCAGCCTGGGCGGCGCCACCCACAGCATTATCCCGCTGAGGTTGGAGGTGCTGGACTTCGATCTTCCGGACGAGAACCATTACAAGAGCATGGTCTTCTATAGTTGGGACAATATTGCGCGCAAGCACAACTTGGACTGGGGCACGATGTGGCCGACGCTCCTGGATTACAACCGCATGGCCCACCGCCACCGGCTGGACCTGATCGGCTCCGGCGACTGGAGTGAGATCGCCAACCTCGGCGGCACGTTGAGCGGCGCCGCCTACACTCCCGCGGAGGGCTATGAGGGACCGGGCGAGGGGGTGGGAAACAAGGTCTTCTCCATCGCCACCTATGGTGGGTGGTGGTGGCAGACTCAGTCTTACTATGAAACCGAATCCGATGCCTGGGTGAACTGGTTCACCGCCAACGCCCCCGGGGTGGACTACTTCCTCTACCTGACGGATGAGCCGGCCCCCTCCCTCTACCCGGAGATCGCGACCAAGGCTTCCTGGATCCACAACAACCCCGGCCCTGGCAAGGACCTGCCCGTCTTCCTCACCAAGCATCCCACCGACGCGCTGGTAGGCTCCATAGACATTTGGAGCGATCCGACTGCCTCCTATGACACCGCCACCACCGCCGCGGCGCGGGCGCGCGGGGAGGAGGTATATCCCTACGCAGCCTACCGGCCCAAGACCACCGCCGACGTGATTGACGACTGGGGCATCGCCTATCGCCTCAAGCCCTGGATCGCCCACAAGACCGGCATCTATCGCTGGTTCACCTGGGAGAGCACGCACTGGAGCGGCAACTCCAACGAGCTAGACCCGGGCGGCCCGAAAAACGTCTGGGCCTACCCGTTCACCTTCGAAACCAGCGGCCCGGAGAACAACGGCAACGGCGACGGCACGCTCTTCTACCCCGGCCGTGACTACGATTTCCCCGCGGAGGATCGCCAGTATCCCGGGCCGATCAGCTCCTACCGCATGAAGATGTACCGCCGCGGCGCGCAGGACGTGGAGTACATGTGGCTGGCCGAACAGGCGGGCCACAGCGGAGAGGTGCAGAACGTGCTCCAGGCGCTGCTGCCCCATGTGATGGACGACGCGCTCACCGTCCCCGACTGGTCGAACCACGATCTCCCGTATGAGCAAGGGCGGCGCGACCTGGCCGATCTGGTGGCCGGCCCGCGCGCGCCGTCGGCGGGATTCACGGCCTCCCCTACCCGCGGCGCCGGCCCGCTCACCGTTTCCTTCGCCGACTGCTCGCTGTTCAGCCCGACCTCGTGGTCCTGGGATTTCGGCGACGGCGCCACCTCCACCGCCCAGAACCCATCGCACGTCTACGCCGGCCTCGGAGGGTATACGGTCAGCCTCACCGCCGCCAACGCGCTGGGGTCGAATACCGCGACGAAGGTCAACTGCGTGACGGTGGTCAATGAGGTGATCGCTTATCCTGACTCCTGGGATACTCAAGGCGGATGGGCGGACGCCACGCTGGTGTCGGGAAGTCTGGCCGACGTCCACGGTGACGACACTGTGTACATGGTCA
>CAZUGW010000031.1:7358-7709 GCA_964620055.1 uncultured bacterium | reverse complement strand
CACGAGCTGCAACAGCAGCCAGCGGCACTCGGTGGAGTACTATGCCGATACCAGCTACACCCCGAGCCAGATCGCCCGGATCACCATCGAGTACCAGGGGAAGAGCTCGCGCAGCGATAACCCCAGCTATATGCTGGCGTTCGTGCGCCCGAGCGACGGTAACTGGTCGAATGGCTATGTGGGGAACTGGTCTCCGACGACCACCGATAGCTGGTATACCTTCGAGACAACGGACGTGGCCCCTATCATGGGATCCGACGGAATGCTCGGCTTCGAGCTCTGCGGCTGCCCGGGCACCACCAACAACTACGACATCTCCACTAACCTGCTGCGGTTCCGACTGCAAGTCCT
>CAZUGW010000031.1:0-7348 GCA_964620055.1 uncultured bacterium | reverse complement strand
TTCCGGCTCGAGCTCGCCGCAGGCGGACCGTTGGCGCCCGAAGCCGCGTTCTCCGGTTCTCCCGCCACGGGACCGCCGCCCCTGAACGTGAGCTTCGCCGACGCGTCCGCGAACAGCCCCACCTCCTGGTCGTGGGACTTCGGCGACAGCGGAACCTCGACCGCGCAGAACCCGAGCCACACCTTTACCACCGGGGGCCGCCATACCGTGGCCCTGACCGCGACCAACGCGCGCGGGAGCGATACCATCAGCCGTACTAACTACGTAATGGCAACCTTCGTAGATCTCCCCCTGACCTACTGGGCCTGGGCCTATGTCGAAGCCTGCCGCGCGGCTGGCATCGTCGGCGGCTACTCGGACGGGACGTATCGGCCTACGGTGTTCGTCACCCGCGACCAGATGGCCGTCTTCATCTCCCGCGCCTTGGCGGGCGGCGATGCCAACGTGCCCGCCGGCCCTGGGACGGCGAGCTTCAGTGATGTACCGACGAGCTATTGGGCCTTCAAGTACGTGGAGTACGCGAAAGTGGCCGGGGTGGTGGGCGGCTACTCGGATGGAACCTATCGTCCCACGGCGACCGTCACGCGGGATCAGATGGCCGTCTTCGTCGCCCGCGCCATGGCTGGCGGAGATAGCTTCGTTCCAACCGGACCCCCCACCGCCACCTTCCCCGACGTGCCCACGACGCAGTGGGCCTTCAAGTACGTGGAGTACATCAAGAGCCAGAGTGTTACCGGCGGCTACCCCGATGGCACCTACCGGCCCCTGGGAGCAGTCGCTCGCGACCAGATGGCCGTGTACGTGCAGAGAGCGTTTGCGCTGCCGATATAGCGTCAACTCGCTTCGCGATAGGACGTGACAGCCGGACAGGGGTGAGCCCCTGTCCGGCTTTTCATTCGCGTCGAAACCCTGCGGCCCTTCTCTTCGTATCTCTCTGAGAGACCAATCGCGCGCCCCAGGACCCGCGCGGCCGGCTGGAGAAGAGGGGGCTAAGTGTGACTGGAAAGGCGGATGGGATGCGGCGACTGAAGATCATCCTGTTTGCGGTGGTGTTGCCGTTGGCGGTGATCGGCGGCTGCGGGGCGATGCTCGCGAAGCGGATGCGGCCCAAGGCCGATCCGCCCAAGACCGCGAGTGTCGCGCGCGGCGATGTGGTGGTGGCGGTGCGCGAGACCGGCTCCGTGGAGCCGATCAAGCGGGTGGAGGTGAAGTCCAAGGTGGCGGGCGCGCTCGCCCAGTTGGCAGTGGATGAGGGGGATCGGGTGGAGAAGGGGCAGCTTATCGCGCGGCTCGACGTGCCGGAGGAGAAGGCCCAGCGCGATCAGGCCCAGGCCCAGCTCGAGGCGGCCGGGGCGCGGCTGGAGCAGGCCAAACTGTCGTACACCCGCGACCGCCAGCTCACGGAGTCGCAAGTCGCGCAGGCCGAGGCGAATCTGCGCGCGGCCCAATCGGCAGTGAAGGAGTGCGAGGCGCGGCGGCAGGAGGCGGAGCGTATCGCCGCGAACAAGCGCCGCCTCTTCGAGATGGGCGGGTACGTCTCCAAGAACGACGTGGATTCCGCCCAGTCCGCCGTGGACGTGGCCTATCAGGGGAAATGCTCGGCCGAAGAGCGCGTGAAGGAGCAGGAGATCGCGGTGAGCATGGCCCAGGCCCGTCGGCCGGAGGTGGCGATGAGCCGCTCGCGCGTGGCGGAGGCGGAGGCCTCCGTGCGGCAATTGCGCGATTCCCTGGCCGAGATCGAGTCACGCCTCAAGAACGCGGTGATCCTCGCCCCGTGCTCCGGCACGATCATCTCCCGGCAGGTGCGGGAGGGTGAGCTGATGACCGCGGTGTCCTACTACGGCTCCGGCGCGCCCATCGTGGTGATCGGCGATCTCTCCACCATGCTGGTGAAAGTGGACCTGAACGAGGTGGATGTGGCCAAGGTCCACCTCGGGCAGAGCGTGAAGATCACCGCGGACGCGCTGCCGGACAGGACGTTCGCAGGGCGAGTGACGCGCATCGCGCCGGCCTCGCTCGCCAACCCGCAGGGCCAGCAGAGCGGACAGAACATCGTCCGCTTCCCGGTCGAGATCACGGTGCTGGGAAACAACGCCGACCTCAAGCCGGGGATGACGGCGAATGTGGAGATCTCCTGCCTGAGCGCGAACCGCGTCCTCTGGGTGCCCAACGACACGCTCTTCGAGAAGAAGGGCAAGTGGTATGTCACCGTGGTGACGGAGCAGAAGGGCGGCAAGGGGAAGAAGCCGGTCACGACCGACCGCGAGGTGACGAAGGGACTGGCGAACGACTCCCGCACCGAGATCCGCTCCGGGCTGAAGCAGGGCGAGAAGGTGCAGTTAGGCAAGTCCGGCCTCCCGGAGCGCAAGAAGATCGAGATGAACCGGCACGGGGACGAGGGCTAGCGGTGTTCCGGGGCCTGTTCCAGAGTCTGCGCATCGCCCTCGAATGCCTGACCGCGAACAAGCTGCGGTCGGCGCTCACCATGCTGGGGGTGATCATCGGCGTCGCCTCCGTGATCGTGATGGTCTCCATCGTCGAGGGAGCGCGGGACCAGGTCCTCAAGGAATTCGAGGGGATGGGCTCCCGGCTGGTGATCATCTTCTTCTCCGCGAACGAACGAAAGCGCGGCGAGGGGCGCTCGCACGTCGAGTTCCTGGACACAGAGGATGCCGCCGCCATCCGGCGCGAGTGCTCGCTCGTCACCGACGTCTCTCCCGAGTTGCCGATGAACCAGACCGATCTCGAGGTCGGCGGGGAGAAGCTGGAGGGAAGCCTGATCGGGTGTCAGCCCGAGTTCGCCCGGCTGCACGGGATCGCGCTGGACTCCGGGCGGTTCTTCTCGCGAGGGGACTACGACTCCTGGAGCAAGGTGTGTGTGGTCGGGGCGGAGGTGGCCAAGAAGCTGTGGCCCAAGCAGAACCCCCTCGGCCAGGACCTGCGCGCGAAGGGCGTCGCCTTCACCGTGATCGGCGTGACGAAACCCAAGGGTCGCTCCATGGGAGAGGACCCCGACAAGCAGGTCTACGCGCCGCTCACCACGCTGCAGAAGCGCGTCACGGGGGACAAGCGGGTGTGGGTGATCTACGCGCAGATCGCCGATGTTACCCAGACCGAGACCGCGGCCGACCAGATCTGGGCCTTGCTGATGCGCCGCCACAACAACCAGCCGGACTTCACGGTGGATACGCAGTCCCGCATCTTGGAGGCCATCAACAAGGTGCTGGCCATCTTCGGCCTGGTGCTCGGCGGAGTCGGCGGGCTGTCGCTGCTGGTGGGCGGCATCGGGATTATGAACATCATGCTGGTATCGGTGACCGAACGCACTCGGGAGATCGGCTTGCGGAAGGCGGTGGGGGCCAAGCGCCGCCACATCCTGGTGCAGTTCCTCACCGAGTCCATGACCCTCTCGGGAGTGGGAGGGCTGATCGGGGTCGCGTTGGGGGCGGGGCTGTCGCGGCTGGTGGACGTCGCGACGAAGGGGGAATTGCATACCAAAGTGCCGATCTGGGCCGCGGTGTTGGGGTTCTGCTTCGCCTGCGGGGTGGGCATGTTCTTCGGCATCTACCCGGCCTATCGCGCCGCGCGATTGGATCCGATTCAGGCGCTTCGGCATGAGTGAGGGGTTGTTGTCTTCGTGCCTTCGTGTTGAGAAAGGAGTGTATCTCGTGCAGGTCAAACTCACGATAATGCTCGCCGCGTGCGCGTTGCTGGTCGCCCTCCCCGCCGGCGCGGTGGACCTCCCCGAACGTCCCCTCACGCTGGCGGACTGCCTCTCCCTCGCGCAGCTCTGCAATCCTTCGCTGGTGATCGCCCGGCAGGACGTGGTGCGCTCCGAGGCCGGCGTGCAGGGCGCGGTATCGGCCTACACCCCCAACGCCTCCCTGGTGCTATTCCGGCTGCGGGACGGGGGTATGAGCTATCAGCGGACGCCGGCCGGGGTGGTTGGCTTCTCCGACAAGTCTGAGCGGGACCAGAACGACGTCGTGATCACCCAGACGCTGTGGGAAACCGGTCGGACGGAATCGGTGCGCGCCTCGCGGTTCGCGCTCGGAGCCTCCCGCGCGAGCGAGCAGGCGGCCTGGCAAGACCTGGCGCTGTCGGTGTCACAACGATATTACGCCGCGCTTGCCGCCGAGCAGTTAGTGGAGGTGGCGCAGGCCAACTTGGCTGCGGCGCGGGATCACGAGAAGCTGGTGGAGGCGCGGGCGCAGGTGGGCGAGGGCGCGCCGGTGGATGTCGCGCCCGCGGAGGCAAACGCGGCGGACGCGGAGTTCTCGGAGCTCCAGGCCGAGAACGACGCAGCCCTGGCGAAGGCGCAATTGAAACGGGAGATGGGTGTGTCGCCCACCTACAACTTGCGGGTTGCCCCGCCCGAGTCGGGGGCCGAGGCCGCGCCGCTCGCCTCGCTCTCCGATGACCTGAAGGTGGCCCTCCAATGCCGACCGGAGTTGCTCTCCGTGCGCAACTCCGTCGCCGCGAGCCAGCAGGAACTGCAGGTGGCGAAGACCCTGGAGTATGGGCAGATAGACGTAACCGCGCAGTACAACCGCGCGATCTCAGGCCTCGGTCCCGACTGGTGGTACAGCGTGACTGCGTCCGCCACCGCCTTCCTTTTCGACGGCGGAGGGCGGGCCGCGAGCACGCAGGCCGCGCGCGCCAACCTCTGCACCCTTCAGGCCCAAGAGCAGCAGTTGGTGAACGCGATCGGGCTGGAGGTGGAGAGCGCGCGGCTGGAGGTGGAGACGGCGCGCAAGAGCGCGCAGTCGGCGGAGAAGGCCGTGACCAGCGCGGAGGCCCAACTCGCCGCGGCGGAGGGGAAGTACAAGGAGGGCGTGGGGATTTTCGTCGAGATCCTGGACGCGCAGCAGACGGTGGCGCGCGCTCGCACCAACCTCGTGCGAGCGCGGTACGACCTGCAGACGGCCCTGGTGGCCTTGCGACGGGCCACGGGGCAATTGACGTTCGAGGCGAGCAAGTGATCCGCGCCACTGACATCCACAAGGAATACCGGATGGGTCGGGTGAAGGTGCCGGCCCTGCGCGGGGTCTCGCTCACCGTGGAGGCAGGCGAGTTCATCGCCATCATGGGTCCCTCGGGGTCGGGCAAGTCCACCTTCATGAACATCCTGGGCTGCCTGGATCGTCCCACCTCCGGGTCGTATTCGTTGGAGGGCACGGAGATCGCGTCGCTCTCGGACGACCGGCTGGCGGACCTCCGTGGCGCCCGCCTCGGCTTCGTCTTCCAAACGTTCAACCTGCTGCCGCGGGTGAACGCGCAGCGCAATGTCGAGATCCCGCTGATCTACTCCGGGTCGGGCAAGCGCGGGGCGCGCGCGCGGGCGGCGCTGGAGGCGGTCGGGCTGGGGGATCGGCTGCATCACCGCCCGGCCGAGATGTCAGGCGGCGAGCAGCAGCGCGTCGCCATCGCGCGGGCGCTCATCAACGACCCCGCGCTGATCCTCGCCGACGAACCCACCGGCAACCTCGACACGCGCACGGGCGAAGAGATCATGGCCATCCTCCAGAACCTCAACCGCCAGGGCAAGACCATCGTGCTGGTGACCCACGAGGACGACATCGCCCGCCACACCAAGCGCATCGTGCGATTTCGGGACGGGCACGTCATCTCCGACGAACGGGTGGCGGGGCCGAAGGTCGCGGAGGAAGTGCTGGCGGGGTTGCCGGCAGGGGAGGGGGAGGAGTAGAATCTGGCGTCACACCAGGCTGCTGCTCGCAGGAGTCATCGGTAGGCGGGCCCTCCCTGGTGTTGCTGGCCCTCTGGCTAGCCGCCGCCCCGGCTCTCCGCCACCACTCCCTGGTCCCATCCCCGCTACCTCGCCAACGGCGGCTACTGGCAGCAGCGCGTCGGCGTTGATCTGCGCAACGGCTTGACGCGTGACGCGGGCGGCGACAAGGGGGGTCTACGCGGAGATAGTTTGCGTCTCTCGGATAGAGACGGCGAAAGGCGAAGAGTCGAGGAGTCGAAGAGTCGAAAAGGCGAAGAGGCGAGGGGCTGAGGGCACGCTCCCGGCGAGGGGGCGGGTGCAGCCGGAGTGTCGGGGATCGTCTCAAGACGTCCAACTGCATCTCCCTGGAAGGGACGGAGTCCGGAGACTGAGTCCTCAAGTCTCCGGATTGACGTGGGAAGTCTTCGCAGTGACGTGGATTGGGGAGACTTTGTGTCTCTCGTCTGGAGACGCGAAGGGTGGAGAACGGCTGCGGGACTAACCACAGATGAACGCAGATGAACGCAGATCGGAAAGGCACGGGAGGGGCCGGCGGGTGGGGCAGAGGTGATCATGTCACTGGGTCCTTTCTGGCGGGAGCCGGGGAAGTCAGGGAATGGGGAATAGGGAATCGGCGATAGTGGGCAGAGGCGACGGCCCTTTTCCCAGGATATGATACCATGCGTGTCAAGGAGTTTGGGGGTGAAAGCAAGTAAGTTACAGGTGTTTCATGGTTGAGAAAAGTGAGGGAAAAGGGTGAAGTCGTGACTGGGCTAGGAGGCGATGTGTTGATAGGGGGTCGAGGGTCTAGGGGTTAGGGTCTAGGGGCCAGGGGGGATCGGGAATCGAGGGGAGGGGGAGGGAGCTTCGGCACTGCGTGCCGAAGCAATCAAACAGAACATGGTCACACTCGCAGCCCGCGCGGCGTTTGACGCGGGCGGCCTTGCTAGGTAGAATCGGGTTGCTCGGGAGGATGGCGATGGTGGGCTCTCTGGACCAATCGCTGGTTGATGAGATCGTCCGACGTGTGGTGGAGATCGCGCACCCGGATCGCATCGTCCTGTTCGGGTCTCACGCGCGGGGCGAGGCCGGGGAAGGTTCGGACGTTGACCTGCTTGTGGTGATGCCCGAGGTCGCCTCACGTCGCCAGGCAATCCTGCGGATTCGCGAAGCCCTGGTGCCGCTGGGGATCTCCGTTGACGTGCTCGTCGCCAGCGGGGCCGACTACGCCAAGTGGAGCGAAGCCCCCAGCACCACCCTCTATTGGGCGAAACGGGAGGGGGAGGTGCTCTATGAGGCCGCGGCGTGAGCTGAGGCAGGAGCAGGCCGCGCGCGGTTAGGTCTACCTGGCTCGCAATACCCTCATCCCGCTTCCCTACCCGGCAGGGACGGCAGGAGTCCGAAGCCCTGATGACGAAGCAAGGACTCTGCGCTCATCAGGCTCACCCGGGCAACCCTGGTTGGAGGGTACGACCTGAGCGCCAAGATCACTGAGGCAGGGAGGGTTCGCCATGCTGCACAAAGGATTCGGAGTCGGAGCGCTGTGTCTGGCGGTCATGGGTGCACTGGTGTGGGTCATTGGTTCACCCGCGGGCGCCGGGCCGTCCGGGATCCGCTTCA
>CAZUGW010000030.1:0-16338 GCA_964620055.1 uncultured bacterium | reverse complement strand
TGAACGGCACGTATCTGGCCGCGGACAAGACGGAGCGGGCGGTGAAGGGAACCTCGGAGTTCGCGACCTTCGACCGCAAGGCCGGGACGGGAGTGCTGCGGGGCACGGTGGATTTCCACGCGGTCAACACCACCACCGGCAGCGCGCTAAACGTGCAGGCCGACAAGCTGATCTACGATCAGAAGACGCAGAAGTTCCGCTTCGAGCGCTCCGAGAAGCCGGTGCGGATGGAGTTCGAGGAGCCGCCGAGGCCCGCGGTTGCACCCCCGGCCGCCGAGGGGAAGAAATGAGCCTGGCGGCCGAAGGCCTCGTGAAGCGCTATCGGGGCCGGCGCGTCGTGGACGGCGTGGACCTCACCGCCGCCCGCGGGGAGACGGTGGGGCTGTTGGGGCCGAACGGGGCGGGGAAGACCACCACGTTCTACATGCTGGTGGGCCTGGTGCACGCGAACGGGGGGAAGGTGCTGCTGGAGGGGACGGACATCGCTCGCCTGACCATGCACCAGCGGGCCCGCCAGGGCATCGGCTATCTGGCGCAGGAGAACTCCGCCTTCCGCCGCCTCACCGTCGCGGAGAACATCGCGGCGGTGTTGGAGTGGATGCCGCTTTCCGCGGGGCAGCGGCGCGAGCGGTTGGAGAGTCTGCTGCGGGAGTTTCGCCTGGAGAAGGTCCGCGACGCCGAGGCCGGGGTGGTCTCGGGCGGGGAGCGGCGGCGCACGGAGATCGCGCGCGCGCTGGCGCGAGAGCCCAAGTACCTGCTGCTCGACGAACCTTTCACCGGGATTGACCCCATCGCGGTGGCGGAGTTGCAGGACATCATCCTGGAACTGCGCTCCCGCGAGATGGGGATGATCATCAGCGATCACAACGTGCGGGAGACGCTGCGCATCACGGATCGCAGTTACATCATCTACGAGGGGAAGATCCTCACTCAGGGCACGTCGGAGCAACTGCTGGAGGATCCCATCGCGCGGCAATTCTACCTCGGCGACCGGTTTGAGATGGCATGAAACTGCTCGACCGATATCTCATGAAGCAGATCGCCGGGCCGTTTCTCTTCGGCGTGATCGCGTTCGTGTTGCTGTTCGTCTCGGCGAACATTCTCTTCAAGCTCACTGAACTGGTGAGCCAGCTCGGGCTCAGTCTCTGGGTGGCCGGCGAGTTGTTCTTGCTGTGGCTGCCGGGATTCGTGGTGTTCACGTTCCCGCTGGCGACGCTGGTGGCGATCCTGATCGTGTTCGGGCGGATGAGCGGGGACAGCGAACTGGTGGCGATGTTCGCGGGCGGGGTGAGTTTCCGACGGCTGGTCGTGCCGCTTCTCCTGTTCGGGCTGCTGGTGTCGGTAGCTACCTCCGCGCTGAACGAATTGGTGGTGCCGGCCTCGGAGCGACGGGCCGATGACATCGTGCGCGCGGCAACACTGCGCGCGGGCAAAGAGTACGAGCAGGGGCTGCTCAAGCGGGACGTGGTGAAGGGCAGCGGGCGAGTCATCATCGCGGACAAGCTTAACGTGAGCACCGGGGAGATGATCCGGCCCACCATCCTGTGGTATGAGAACGGCAAACTGGTCACGCTCACCGTGGCCGAGCGCGCTCTGTGGCGCGGGAGCGATTGGCAATTACTCGACGGAGCGAACTATCCCATCGGAACCGATCACCCGACCACCATCAGCTTCAAGGTGTGGGACGCGCGTTTTCCCAAGCCCCCGAAGCAGCTCGCGGAGGAGTCCCGCAGCCCGGAGCAGATGACCTATCGCGAGCTGCAAGACTACATCCACTCGTCGGCCAAAGATGACAAGCCGACCACCGATCTGGAGCTCACGCTCTATCACAAGTTCTCGATCCCGTTCGCCAGCCTGGTGTTCGCGCTGATCGCGCCGGCGCTGGGGATTCGTTCGCACCGCGGGTCGGGCTCCATCGGGATGGGGATCGCGATCCTGATCGGATTCGCCTACTACGTGGTCTATAACTACCTCACGGTAGTCGCGCAGCAGGGAGGGATCACGCCGTTCTGGGCGGCCTGGCTGCCCAATGTCGTCGCGGCCGCGATCGGAATCGGGCTGATCCTGCGGGTGCGGAGGTAGCGCGCGAGATGCACACCAGTCCTCCCCAGCTCGAGATGCGGCGCGCGTCGCTCGACGCGCTGCCGGAGATCGTGACGGCGGAGGGCTATCGGCTGCGCACCTATCGGGAAGGGGACTGGGCAGCGTGGGGGCGGTTGGTGAGCGAGTGCATCGGCGGGCAGTATGACGAGGCGGCGTGCCGGGAGTCGCTGCTGATGGACACCCCGCAATTCGCGCCGGAGGACCTGTTCTTTGTCGAGAGGGACGGCGAGGTGGTCGGAACCACCTGCGCCCATCGCAAGCACGCGCCAGGCGAGGGGCCGGGGTGTCTGCATATGGTGGCGGTGACGGCCGCGCACCGGGGACACCGGCTAGGGCGAGCGTTGATCATCGCGGCCCTGCAGCGATTCCGAGAGCTGGGCTACCGCGACGTGATCCTGAGCACGGACGACTTCCGGCTGGCGGCGATTCGCACGTATCTCGATCTGGGATTCCTTCCGGTGCGCAGCCATGAGAGCCACGCGGCGCGGTGGCGCGAGACATACGCGAAGTTGGGGGAGGAGGTGGGAGATGCGACTCTATCGGCTGAACCATCTGCCTGAGGAGACGCGGGGCCATGTGTTCCGGGACCTCGTGGCGGGCGATTACATCGCGGCGGGCGAGATGCTCTTCATCCCCCGCGGGAGAATCGCGCACGAGGACGAGGCGGTGCACACGCACGACACCGAGGAGGTGTTCGTGATCCTCCAGGGCAAGGCCACGGTGCATTTCGACGACGCCGACCGCGCCATCGGACCGGGCGACGTGATGGTGATTGACCCGGAGGAGAACCATCACCTGGAGAGCGACCCCGACGATCCGTGCGTGATGTTGTACCTGCACTTCGGGGAGGAGCGGCATCCGGATCAGGGGGGGAGGTAGCGCGCCATGGGAGGGGGCGCCCCGCGGCCGCGGAGGAGGGAGGCAGTGTATGCACGAAGACGGAGGTGAGCGCAGATGACCCTTGGGATTCCAATACGGAGGTGGCGCCGCGGGACCGCGTGGATCTACCTGTGCGCCTTGCCACTGGTCGCCTTGGCGCCGCGCGTGGCCGGAGGCGAGCAGGAACCGGTGCGCGACTTCGCGATCGTCTATCGCGTGGACCCGAGCGAGGAGATGGGAGAGGGAGAGGTTCGCGTGTGGTTCGCCGCGCCGGACCGGTGGCGGATCGAGACGCGGACGAAGGAGCGAGACGACACCGTGGCCGCGGCGGGAGATCGCGTGGTGGTGGAGGACCGCAAGGCAAAGGGATTCCTGTTGATGGCGCGAGAAGAGGCGAGCCATCGGCTTGAGTACGGTCAGTCGGTGGGAGTGGACCTCACGAAACGGTATGCGGACTGGGCAGGCTACGTCGCGGCGCGAGATAAGGAAGTGAGCGAGTGCCAGCAGGAGCAGGGCGAGGCGAAGGTGTTGGGGCGGGCGTGCCAGAGGTATGAATCGTCATTCTCTCTT
Organism: uncultured bacterium; assembly: GCA_964620055.1. Taxonomy (GTDB): domain Bacteria; phylum Armatimonadota; class Hebobacteria; order Hebobacterales; family Hebobacteraceae; genus CAZUGW01. The sequence goes on along the minus strand of CAZUGW010000030.1, from coordinate 12,786 downwards.
GGGGAGACACCACTGTCGGCGGGTGCGGGCGAGGAGCACATGGAGTTCGTGACGTGCGTGGACCGCGAGTTGCACATGCCGCTGGAGGACGTGACGCGCTTCGGCGGCAAGCTCGCGGAGCGGATGGTTGCAACATCGGTACGCGTCAATTCCGGCGCGGAGGAGACGCGGTTCAACCTGATCATTCCGCCGGGAGCGCGGTTGTTCAAGGGCGGGCTTTCGCGAGTGCCGCGAGCGGACTTCACGTCGCCAGGGACGACGGTGGCGGAGGCTATGCTGGGGCTGGCGCGCATGGGGCAGGCACTGGCCATGTACGTGCCGGAGTACGTGCCGGAGGGATTCGCGAACGCGGGAGCGGCCAGCGAATCGGAGGGGAAGTGGTTCACCACCGAACTGGCATCGGAGTCGGGGGCGACGCTGGTGATTGGGCAGAGCCGGGACCGCGAGCTCATGCCGCTTTCTCCGCTACCAGGGGCGCGGCCGGTTGATATCGGGGAGTCGAAGGGGGAGATCGTAGAGAGCCGCGAGCCCTATGACCGCATGGCGCTAACTTGGCAGGCGGGAGAGTGGCGGATGCGACTGGACGCGGGGGGAGTCTCGTCGGGCGAGGTGATGAAAGTGGCGGAATCCATGCGCTGGCAAACCGCGAAGCCGCCGTTGGAGTTCGAGGACCCGAAGGAGGCGCAGGGTAAGGTGCACTTCCTGATCCTGATCCCAAAGGCGCTGCCGAAGGGCGCGCGGCTGGTTGGGTTGGAGGTGATGCCGTACAAGAAGGGTAGGGGGGACAGCTACACGCCGGAGCAGGTGTCGTTGGACTACATCACGACCAGTGGGTACGTCAGCATCTCCGAGATAAGAGGCTATGAGGGCACGAAGGTGGAGGGGTGGGAGCGGGTCAAGATCGGAGGACAGACAGGGTGGTACCACCAGGACCCTGAGATCGGTCGCCAGCTCAATTGGGTCCATGAAGGGACCGAAGTATCGCTCAGCGGGGACCTGAGCAAAGAGGAGATGCTGAAGATCGCGCGGTCGTTCGAGCCGGCCGACCCGTCGGCGCGGCCGCGGGTGCAGCGATACCAGCGCGAGCATTCACTGGAGTCCGAGTTCGGGCTGTGAGGCGTGGGAGGAGGTGAGCGGCCGCGATGGCGCGGGAACTGCTCTTTCTGCTCGGCGGGAGTGAGGGGACGTTCGACCTGGTCGCGGATGAGTTCGTGCCGGCCGCGGGCGGCCGCGAGGCGATGATCGCGCTGCTGTTCGCGTTCGCGCAGGGTTGGGAGGATCACCTCGCAGAGTACATTGACCCATGGGTCCGCCGGGGCGCGACGCGGTATTACGTGATCACCCCTGACGAGCACGGCAACCTGGACTGCGACCGGGCTTCGGTTCAACTCCGCGAGGCCACCGGCATTTTCATCGGCGGCGGGGATACCGCGCGCTACCACCAACTCTACGCGACCGAGCCGATACGGAGCCTCCTGCGCGAGCGATACCAGGCCGGCGTTCCCGTGGCCGGCCTCTCGGCGGGCGCCCTAATCAGACCGGAGGTCTGCATCGTGCATGAGAAGACGCCGGGGGGGCGGCGCCCGCGCGTCGCCTCCGGCCTGGGACTGGTCTCCGATCTCCTGGTGGAGGTGCATTTCTCCGACCACCAGGACTCGCTCACCTGGCTCCTGGACGCCATGGTCGCGACTCGCCTCGGGCTCGGACTGGGGATAGACAGCACGGCCTGCGCGATGCTCGTTGATGGAGAGGTGCAGCGCGCTTTGGGGCAGTCGGTACATGCGGTGAGGATGACGGATTTCAACTGCGGGACTTACGCGGTCTCCGTACTGTAGAGACCCATCCCTTGGCCGTAACCAACGACAGACGCTCGCTCTCCGCCCGCGCGCGAACGCGCGCTTCCCGAGGAGGCCGCGGGCCGTCTAGCTTGCGTCGAAGCGAGGGCCGTCGTGGTCCCGCACCTTTTCACGCCACTTGAGGCGCTTGCGGGGACGCGGGTCAGGGCGCAACTCCTCTACCTCCCGGCGAACCCTGGTATAGACAGCCGGGGAGAGCCAGTCGCCGTCCTCCGGGAAACGGTCGCGCTTCGTTCCTTCCAGCTTCGCTTTCCGTGACATCGAACTCCGCCCGTCCTGTCACACACGTGGGCGCAGTGGCCGGGCCGCGGGGCGCTACTCGCTGGCGAGGAGGAAGCGCGCCTCTCCCGTGACCCCGGTGGCGGCGTCGGTGGCCGTCACCCGCCACTCGCCGGCCATATCATTCCATGCCAGGCGGAACTTGCCAAGGCCTTTTCCGTCGGGCGCGTCCAGGTTAGCGCCATACATGGGCCGCAGGAGGCCGTCGGGACCGAAGACGTGCACCGCAAAGACGTGCCGGAAGGAAGCGGCCGCGCGAGCGAGCACGGCGACGTCCACCTCGTCCCCGGGGCGGAACGGTCCGCCGACCGCGACCTCGACGGCGTCCACCTTGCTGGGGAGCAGCGAGTACAGCGCCACGCGTGGCAGCCCCGCCGGAATGTCCAGGCGGTCGGCCTCTCCCAGGTAGCGCCGCGCCCGGAGGTCATAGACGTGGGAACGCTTGTCGAACGTGACGGTGTGGGCCTCGGCCGGGGCGTCGGCAAGAGCGACGTACTCGGCCGGGCCGTCGGTGTAGCGCACCACCTGGGCGATCGGCTGACTCACCTGCGCGGGAGAGCGCACTCCCGCGGCGGCGAGCAGCGGGCGGATCGGGTCGGTTTCGTCCGGCTTGAGGTCAACAAGGTGGACGCCGTCGGAGGCGGTCAGCGCGGCGTGGGCGCGGGGCTTGCTGTGCTCGTCGAACTGCCCCGGCTCGCTGTCGGCGAGCACGGTCCCGCCCGCGGCCAGGAAAGCCTTGAGGCGCTTGACCTCGGCGTCGCTGAGGGCGATGGTGTCGGGCAGGACGAGCACGTCGAAGCGCTTCCGGTCCACACTTTGCTTGGCGAGTTGCTCATAGGAGACATAGTGGAACTGGAGGCCAAGGGCGTGCAGGGCCTGCTGCCAGGCCTGGTGGGAGGCCATGTGCCGCTGGTAGCGCTCCGAGTTGCCCGACCATCCCTCTCGCATCTTCCCGTCCTGAATCCAGGCGGTGCGGAGGCTGGGCTGGGAGTAGAGGATCGCTACCCGCGTATCGTCCCGCCGCGCACCGAGGAGCAGGCGCGCCACCCCCTCGCCGCGCAGCCTCCCGAAGGCCCGCTCCATCGCGACGCCCTGGCTGTTGAGCTGGAGGTCGGGATCGTGGAGGGTGTAGTTCCAGAAGATGGTCGCACCCCGCTGGCCGCGCAGGGCGCGCCGCCACAGTTCCTCCTCGAGCTCGGGGCCCGCGTCTTGATAGCCGCAGGCCTGGATGATGGGAACGTCGGAGTTGAACGAGCGGAACTCGTCAATCCCGAAGTAAGGCTCGAGAATGCCGATGGATTGGCTGAACAGCCACCAGTCGGTGCCGTTGAACGGCGTGGGCACCTGGGTGCCGCCGATGAGGGTCTTCGCTCCTGGGTCGAGTTCGTCCACCACTTGCTGGGTGTACTTCAGCGCGTCGGCGTAGGTAAGGTCCATGAACCGCCGGAAGTCGGCCCAGGCGGGGAGGCGATGCTCCTGCTGCGCCTCCTCGGTGGTGGGCGGCTCGATCTCCTCCCACTTGCGGTAGGCGCTGCCCCATTCCTCGTTGAGGGCCTTGACCGTGCGGTACTCCCGCTTCAGCCAGTCGCGGAACGCGGCGATGGTCTCCGGGGCGAAGCAGAAGTCGAAGGCGCGGGAGTAACTGGTGAGAGACGGTTCATCGTAGATATAGTAATGGAACGGACGATACTTTAGGAAGGGTTTGATTTTCGCGGTGATCTGCTCCCGCGCGGTCTCCCGCCAATCCCGATGAAGACAGGGCCGGCGGATCAGGTACTGCTTGTCGCCGGTCCGCCAATAGGCCTCCCTCTGGTCCTCGAAGGACTTGCGGTCATAGTGATAGACCCCGAGGCCGCCGGGCTGGGCGAGGACGGTGAAGCGGAAGTTGCGCTCCGGTTCCATTAGCCACGTCACCCCCGCCTTGCGGTACTGCGCGTCCAGGAGGGGCAGCCAGGGGTAGTAGTTCTGCGGGCCGTAGAAGGGGACATTGACCTCGTAGTCGTCCCAGACGCGGAGGCACTCGGGGGTGGCGAAGTCCACGCGCACCTGACGCTGATCGAGCTTCCGGCCGCCCTGTGACAAGGTCGCGCGCACCCAGCCGAGGTGGGTGAGGAGGTCGTCGGTCGCGAACTCGGCGGTGGCGGTTTTGCCGCCGGCGGAGAGGGCGGGGGAGGCGGCGCGAGTGATGACGCGGTGGTAGTTGTCAACGAGTTCGAGGGTGAGGGAGGCGCCGACGGGGAGCGGAGCGCTCAAATCCGCGGTCGCGCGGAGGGGCTTCTCCTCTGTGACCACGCTCGGGTCGGCGGCGACGGCGGCGATGGAGACGGGCGGGCGGACTGTCAGCGCGGCGGAGGCCCAGTCCGCGTGTTTGCCGCCGGAGAGCAGGAAGACGTCCACGAGATGGCGGCCGCCGTGCAACTCGGCGACGGGGATCGCGAAGGTGGCCGCGCTGTCGGTGACAGGGGCCTGGCCGGTGAGCTGGATCGCGCCGGCGTCATCACGCACCTGCCAGAGCAACTCCTCCGCCTGACCGGTGATGCGGGCGAGGACGGAGATCGGGGTGTGGCGGTCGGTGTCGGCCTCGGCGCGGCTCAGGGTGAGAGCGTCAACCCGCGCGGCCGGCTCTTTCCGCGCGGCCCAGACGACCGCGCGGAGGAAGAGCGAGTACCACGTCTCCCACCAGGCGTCGCCGACCGCGCCATAGGCCTCCCAGCGAACGAACGGGGCGAGGCCGTAGTTCTCGTAACCGAGCGCGACGACACGGCCTTTGCCGACCTGGCGGACCGCAATCGTCGGGTCACCGTCAGCGGTGGCGATCACCTCCGCGCCCTCGGCGGGGCTGTACTTGCGGTGGCCGAGATAGTCCTGCGGGAAGGTCTCCAGCGGCACGCCGTGGGTGACGTAGTGCACGCCCTGCGCGCTCCAGCCGCCCTTGGGCGATTGCCAACGACGATAGGCGGGATAGACCGGGTCAGGGGCGCTGGCCTCCGTCGCCGGCAGCAAGGCGGATAGCTCGCGCAATCCCTCCCCGTCCGGTCCCGCGAACGGCCCCACGATCACCAGGCCCATGCCGTCGCGGACACGCTGGAGGATCTTGGCGCGCACGGACTCGGGCAGATGGCCCCAGCCGAGAATGCCGTGCATGACCATCACGTCCCAGGTGCGATCACTAACGAGGTCCTCCTCCAGGTACTTGTACATAAAGCTAAAGTCCACGTCGCCCTCGGCGGTCTGCTCGGCGCGAGCGCCGTAGGCCTCGCCGAAGGACATGGTCCACTTGTTCACGTCCCAGGCCGGGTCAATGGTGACGGCGTCCACCTGCATCTCGAGGCGCTGCATGAGCTCGACGAGGGTGCGCCCCTCCATGACACTGGGGATGACGAAGGCCTTGATGGGGCCGTTGACATACGGATCGGCCCAGTCAATGTGCGGGGTGGCCAGTTCCGTCGTGTACCTGATATCGAGGCGGCCTTCACCGAGGTAGTGGCGGCGGCCCATCCCGAACAGCGGTTCCTCGGCCTCGGCCGAACAGCAGAGGGCGAGGGTGAGCAGCAGGCAGGCGAGCGCGAGCAGCATGGTCGGCCTCCGTGTGATGGTCTTGGCGGCGGGCGTAGGCACGCCCGCCCTACAGCTCGTTCAGCGCCCGCGCGGTCGGGAGGACGCGGACGGTTTCGATCTGGACGAGACGCTCCAGCAACTGGTCCAGGTAGGTGGCGCGGATCGGCCCCCAGCCCTCTTCGTCCAACCCATGGGTGTTGTAGATCAGCCAGCCGGAGGGGCGGGAGAGCAATTGCGCGATGACGGAGTCGAGGTGCTCTTCGCAGTTGTCTGGCCCATGGCCGCCCGTGCCGAGCTTGACCTGGCCGGCGTGGGGCAGCGGGTTGATCATCTCGCCGCGGGTGCGGAAGGCCTTCACCACCGATGGCAGCCAGGCCTCCAGTTCGGGGGTGGATTGATTGTAGGGGAAGTTGAAGACCGCGCGGGCGGCGTCGAAGCCGTCGAGCTTCTCCGTGAAGATGGCGAGGCAGCGGGTGATCAGGTCCTTCGCCGCGGCGAACGGGATCTCGGTCTTGTTGGCGTGGCGGTAGCCGTGGGGCATGATCTCGTGGCCGCGGGCTTGCAGCTCATTCCACAGCGCGAAGTCGCCCTTGGGGCTGCCCCACTTCTCCTGCTCATAGGGGTTCAACTCCTCGGGCGTGGCCAAGACATTGAAACAGGCGGAGAGGCCGAAGCGCGCGTAGGCCTCCGCGATGCGGAGATTGGACTTGCGAAACCCGTCGTCGAAACTCAGGCTGATGAGATGCATCGTGGTCTCCCTGCTCTGAATTCGCAGGGAAGAGACTTGGACGCGAGGGGGCGTTTTGCCTTCCCCGGGAGAGGCGACGCGGTCGAGGAAGATGGGACAGGAGGGCACAGGAATCGGCCGGTCGCATCCCGAAGCATCGGCAGTACACGAGTCACTACACGCACGGGAGGAGAAGCAATGGCGGACGTGGATCGGGACGCAAAGATCCTCATCGTGGAGGACGATCAGGACCAGGCCGACGTGCTGAAGATCGTGCTGGAGGTGGAGGGCTACGACACGTTGCACGCGCTGGACGCGCCGGGCGGGCTGGCGATGGCGCGAGCGGAGCGGCCGGACCTGATTCTGCTCGACGTGATGATGCCGACGGGGACGGAGGGGTTCCATTTCGTGTGGGACCTGCGCAAGGACCCCGACCCGGCGGTGAAGGAGGTGCCGATCATCGTCATGACCGCCATTCACGAGAAGACCAAGCTGCGCTTCTATCCCGACCAGGCCGACCCGGAGTACAAACCGGGCGAGTACCTGCCGGTGCAGGCCTTCCTCGACAAGCCGGTGAAGTCCGAGGCGTTGTTGAGGGAGGTGAAGGCGGTGTTGGAGGGGAAGGGGTTGAAGGCGGAGGGGTAGGGGCGAGGCGAGTTACCCATGCCTCTCCCGCTTCTTCTTGAGCAGCCGCGACGTCGTTGCCTCCCCCGCTCTCGGGTCTAGGGGCTCGGGCCCAGGGACTCGGGGTTCGGGCGTAGGGATCGTCACCTTTGGAGGCTCGTCCCCAGGTTCCGTCCGCGGCCGCCGGGCGTGTTTGACGGCGAGGAGGCGCTCGGTGAGGACGGGGCCAGGTTGCGCGGTCGGGCGGGCGCGAAGGTGGAAGCGGCGGCGCAGTGCGGAGGCGAGCTCGAGGAAGGGCGCGAGGTCCTCGCGCTGGATGATCAGCCGGCGGATGGCGACGTCGAGGGGGAGCAGGAGCGCGGCCAGCCAGAGCAGCCCGCGCCAGATGTCCACCGGGACGCGGGGCGTCACTGTCGGCGGTGCGAACACGTCTTCGGGTCTGGTCAGCAGCTTGCCGCCGGTCTGCTCCGCCAGGCCGGTGAGGAACGGCGCGTTCTGCTTGGTGTCCGCGAGGTCGGGAGGGTAGGGGATGGCGAAGCCGAAGGTCTGCTGCGCGCGGAAGCCGCCCGCCCCGGAGGCCTCCAGGCCGACGACGTAGGAGCCGCTGGTGGGCGCGGGCACGGTGACTTCGTAGCGCCCCGGCCCGGTCTGTGTCAACGGCACCTCGGCCCGGCCGCCGTCCGGCTGGTTCACGTGCGCGGTCAATTCCAGTCCGTCGAGGTAAGCGCCGTTCTCCGTGGTCGCGTCTACTACGACGTGGGCGCGATCCCCGGAGCTCTCCACCGTGGGGTGGAGCGCGCCGGAGGATTCCTGGCGGAGGGACCAGCGCACGGCCTGGCTCCAGAACTTCGGATACTCCGGCCAACTGAGCCAGTGCGCGGCCCAGTGCGCGGTGGCGTCGGAGGTGAAGGCGATGGACTTGCCCAGCCCGTACTGCCAGTGGGCGAGCAGCGGGTCGTCTTTGTGCGAGACCAGCGGCACGTGAGCCAGCCCCTTGGGCGAGGTCGCGACGTAGCCGAGCAGCGGCGGGGTGGCGCTCCAATCCACGCCCTCGATCACCTCGGTGGTCTCGGTGAGGCGGGGTTGGAAGCGCTCCTCCACCAGGACGTTCTTGGCGATGGTGAGCGTCTCGCGGGTGAAGATCTTCTTCAGGTCGCGGGCCCTGTCGGTGAGGTAGAAGTTGCCGCGGCCGGCCGCCGCCACCTGCTTCAGGAACGGCACGTCCTTGCCGTCGCCGAAGGCGATGGTGGTGACGCTGATCTTCTCCTTGGACATCAGCGCGGCCAGCTCGACGCAGCCATTTGGCTCGTCGCAATCCCCGCCGTCGGCGAGCATGATGACATGGCGGACGGAGACGTTGAGCTTGCGCATCGCGTCATAGGCGAGACTGAGCGAGGGGAAGCAGTAGATGCCGCCGCCGCCGGCCGGCAGCGAGCGGATGTCGTTCTTGATCCGGGCCTTATTGTCAACGCGGTGCAAGTCGGCCACCATGGTCGGGGCGGGGTCGCTGGCCATCACGCCGACGGTGTCGTAGGCCTGGAGCAGGTCCACGGTGGTGCAGGCCGACTCGGCGGCGAGTTGGATCTTCTCCACGCCGTCCTCGATCATCCCCATGCTGCCCGAGGTGTCAATGACGATGAGGATGGCGGAGGCCGGGAAGGAGCGGTTCTTCTTCAGGTCCATCGTGACGGGCAGCGCTTCCTCGATGGGGCTGCGGTAGTAGCCGCCCGCGCCGAAGGAGTACTCCCCGCCCACCATGCCCAGCCCGATGCCGAGGTCCCGCGTAGCGTCGCGGAGCATGGTCATCTGGCGCTCGGTCATGCCGTAGGCGGGATAGTCCACCAGCATCACGCTGTCGTACTTGTCGAGGTCGGCGACGTTGGTGGGGAGTTGCGCGCCGCCGCCCACGGTCACCTCGATGTCCTGCGTGTTGAGCCCGCGCGCGAGGTCGGCGGCCTCGGCGGGGTTGGCGGCGACGATCAACACCCGCGGCTTGGCCTTGATGCGCACGAAACCGCTGCCGCGGTCGTTCTCGCGGCACTCCTCGGCCTTGCTCTCCACCAGGACATCGAGCTTGGTGAAGCCGGTGTCTTGCAGGGCCACCGGAATGCGGAGGCTCGACCTGCCGGCGGCGAGGGTCACGGCGCGGCGCACGATGGGCTTGTCATCCGCGAGCACGGTGAGCACGGCGTCGGTGGGCTGGGTGGCCTCGATAGTCGCGCGTAGGGGGAACGGCTCGCCGCGGCGCGCGTCGGCGGGAATGCTCACCTCTTTCACCACCACGTCGCGCGCGGAGCGCGTCTGGAGCGGGAACACCTCCACGGGAACTTTGTTGGCCTGCGCGAGCAAGGTCTCTTGCGCGGCCGAGCCCACGTTCTCATTCCCATCGGAGAGTAGCACGATCCGCCCGGAGGCCTCGGGCGAGAGCACGCCGAGGCTGAGGCGGAGGGCGGAGGCGATGTCGGTGTGAGTACCCGCGGGGGTGGAGGTGATCTGGACAGTGTCCGGCGCGGTCAGGTTCTCGGACTCCACCACCGCGTCGCGGCCGAACACTACCAGCGCGGCACGGTCCTCGGCGCGGCGGTGCTTGAGTGATTCCTTGATGAAGTCGAGCGCGCGCTTGCGCTCGCTCTCCGGGACGCTGGCCGAGGCGTCGAGCGCGAACACCACCATGGAGTGCTTGCTGCGCTTCACGAACTGCGCGCCCGCCACGGCGAGGAGTAGGCAGACGAGAATCGTGATCCGCACGGCCCACGCGACGGTACGCCGCCGGCCCCGCAGGTCGGCGTAGCTCACCCTCGCCGCGCGCCACAGGAGCCACAGGGCAAGCGGCAGCAAGAGCAGGTATTCAGGTCTGGTGAAAGAGAGCCACATGGTTCAGTAGCGCCGATGGTAGACGCGCCATTCCAGTAGTAACACCGCGACCGCGAGCAGCGCGAGGTAGGGCCAGAGGTGGCGCTCCACCTTGGGCGGCCCCGCGCTGGCGCGGACGGAGAGCGCGCCGAGCTTCAGTTCGTCCTTGGGGGCAAGATCGGACTCCTCCGCGTTCCGCAGGTCCACGGCCCACCGCCATTTGCGGTCGCCCGAGGTCATGGTATAGAGGCCGACGCGGTCCGATTCGGTGAAGGAGGCCTGACCCGCGACGACGGAGAGTGCGCGGCGCGTCTTATCCGGCAGCGTCACCTCCGCGGACTTCGCGTCGGGCGGCGCGGCGAGGCTGACGATGGCGCCGGGGCGAATCCGCATCGGCGCGGAGCCGCCGCCGGATTGCGCCAGCCAGCGCACGGAGTTGGTGAGCAGGATCGGGAAGCCGACCCGGAGCGGCAGGTCGGAGTCGGTGAAGTTCCACCCGAAGGCCAGCGTGCGCAGCCCCGGCCGCTCCCCCGCGACGATGAGCGGGCGGCCCGCGGACTCCGCGATCGCTCGCTCCCGGGAAGCAGGCCGCAGGGCCACCGCCTTCGAGATGCGGACCACGCTGAGGTTGACGTACTTGAGCGCGGGATGCTGTTCCTCCCAGCGATCTATCGAGGGCATGGTGAGCGACTCACCGAACGAGGCGGGGTCGCCGGCCGCGATCAACATCACGCCCCCGGAGGTCGGCGGCGCGGGCGGGGCGACGCGGTCGTAGATCACCACATCGTACTGCCGGTAGGCGTCGTTCGCCTCCTTGGGGGCGAGCGAGGCGGTCTTGTAGAGGCTTACTTCGGGCTGGACCAGCAGGGCCTGCTCCAGGAACAGGTTGCCCGGCGTCACCAGCAGCACGGAGGTGGCGGAGGGCAACTCCCCGAAGGCGTAGGCCACGTCGTCGGCCTTGAGCTCGTCACCCGCCTCCAACTCCGCGCGCAGCAGGCCGGGGTGCTGGAGGGTGAGGCGATAGGTCTCGACGTGGTTCTCCTGGGGCTTCAGGTCAACGCGGTGCGCGCCCAGCAGTTCGTTCTCCTGGTAGATGGAAACCACCGCGGTTTTCGCCTGCGCGGAGTAGTTCTTGACGCGCAGGAAGAGCTGATGGTCCGACGACTTCCCCTGCCGCGCGACCTCGAAGGCGAGCAGGGCCGCGTTGTCCGACTGCTTTCCGACGCGGAGGAACCGCAGGTCGGCGGGGGAGGCCACCTCCGGCAGCGGCGCGAAGCCGCCATCGCTGATGACATAGACCACGGACTTGGGGCGCTTGCTGGCGAGGCTGAAGGCGAGCAACAGCGCGTCCCGCATGTTGGTCGGATCGTCGGTGGGAGGCGCGGACTGCAAGGCCTCTTGCAGCTTTCGCAGGTCCGACGTGAACGGCGACGCGACCCAGGCCCGCGCCGCACAGACCACCAAGGCCGCCTCGTCGTGCCGGCCCAGGCCGGCGACGATCTGGCGCGCGCGCTGCTTCGCCTCCGCGAAGCGGGAGGGCTTCACGTCCGTCGCGCCCATGCTGGCGGAGGCGTCGAGGACGATCACCACGCTCTTGCCGCCCAGCCGCGAGGAGAGGAAGAACGGGGCGGCCAGCGAGAAGATCATCGCGGCCAGCGCGAGGAGCTGCAGCAGCAGAAGCAGACTGCGGCGGAGCTTCTGGAACGGCGCGTTCGCCTGGATATCCTGCGTCGCGCGCCGCCACAGGAAGATGGAGGGGATCACCAGCTCGCGGCGTTTCAGCTTCAAGAGATAGAGCAGAATGATGATCCCGGCGAGGGGGATCAGGGCGAGCAGCGCGAACGGGGCCAGGAAGTTGAGCGGCATCACTGCACCACCTGCAGGCGCCGCAGCGACTTGAGAACCACGTCTTCGACCGGCTGGTCGGTGGTGGCGAAGAGGTAGGAGAACCCGTAGCGGCTGCACGTCTTCCGCACCGCGTGGAGGAAGGCGTCGCGCTCCTCGCAATACTGACGCAGCACGGTCGGCCCCATGGTGATCTCGCGGGTCTGCTCGGTCTCCGCGTCAACCAATTTCAGGTCGCCCTGGGCGGTGGGCGCGAATTCCTCCGGCGAGAACACCTGGAGCACGCAGGCCTCGCCGCGCCCGGCCGCGAGCCGGGCCAGGGACTGCTCCCAGTCCGGGGTGAGCAGGTCCGAGATCAGGAACGTGATCCCCGGCGCGGGGGCCATCGCCTGGAGGCCGCGCACTCCCGCGGGGAGCGAGGTCATCCCCTCCGGTGATAGTTCTTGCAGCCACGCGAATAGGTCGGAGGCCGCGCCGCGCCCGCGGCACAGACGCGAGGCCTCGCCCCTCCCCTCGGCCTGTCCGAAGACCTGCACGCGGTCGCCCGCGCAGAGCGCGATGTAGGACAGCGCGGCGGCGGCCTGCACCCCCCACGCGAACTTGGCCGGCTCTCCGAAGGCCATGGAGCGCGACGCGTCAAGTAACACATAGACGTGCAGGTCCTCCTCCTCGATGAAGAGCTTGAGGAAGAGCCGTTGCAGGCGCGCATAGGCGTTCCAGTCGAGATAGCGCAGATCGTCGCCCGGCGTGTAGGAGCGGAAGTCCGCGAACTCCACCGAGGAGCCGCGACGCGCGGAGCGGCGTTCGCCTTTGGTGCGCCCGATGACGATGCGCTTGGAGGCGATGGCGGCCTGCTCCAGTTTTCGCAGGAACTGGGGAGAGAGGAGGTATGGGATCTGAGATTTGAGATTTGAGATTTGAGATCCCCTACACCGGCACGTCTTGCCGCGCCCCGGACTCGATGGCGGTCACCGCCTCGCGGATAAGATCGTCCGGGTCCACGCCCTCGGCGCGGCCCTCGAAGTTCGGGACCAGGCGATGGCG